>CADBTX010000122.1 GCA_902797705.1 uncultured Lachnospiraceae bacterium
GACACCGTATTTACCAGGGCTACACTGGGAAATGACGGGGGTATCTACGGCGCAGCGGCACTTCTTATAGCATGAATAAGGGTATTTATGATCTGATACGGGATATCCTGCCGGAAGAACGCATTTTAGAAAATGAACCCATGAATATCCATACCACCTTCCGCACCGGAGGGAAGGCGGCTCTTTTTCTGATGCCGGAAACAAAAGAGGAGCTTTCGGGGCTTATTAAGGCTCTGGGAAAAAGCGGTGAGGACTATTTTGTCATGGGTAACGGCAGCAACCTCCTTGTTTCCGACAGGGGCTATGACGGGGTCATCATTCAGATAACGGAGCGCTTTTCGGACATAGAGGTCTCCGGCAGCGGGATAAGCGCCGGAGCGGGAGCCCTTCTTTCAAGGATCGCAGATGCGGCCATGAATGCCTCTCTTACGGGATTTGAATTCGCTTCGGGAATTCCCGGCACCGCAGGGGGCGCCATGGTCATGAATGCAGGCGCCTACGGCGGGGAAATGAAGGATGTGGTAAAGGACGTGGAGCTGCTGATAGACGGAGAACCCCGTACCTTCAGCAATGAGGAAATGGACTTTTCCTACCGCAGGAGCATAGTCAAGGATAAGGGCTACGTTGTGCTCCGTGTAAACTTTTCCCTGCAGGAAGGAGAGAAGAGCGCTGTCCTTACGGAGATGAAGGAACTTGCCCGTAAGAGGAGGGAAAAGCAGCCTCTCGAGTATCCAAGTGCCGGAAGCACCTTTAAGAGACCGGAGGGAAATTTTGCCGGAAAACTCATTATGGAAGCGGGCTTAAGGGGCTTTGCCATAGGGGGAGCGTCAGTCTCGGAGAAGCATTGCGGGTTTGTGGTGAATAAAGGTGGAGCCACATCCGGGGATGTGTATAAGGTTATAAAAGAGGTGCAGAAGAAGGTTCTCGAGCACTCCGGGATCATGCTGGAGCCCGAGGTTTTGATGATCGGAGAATTCTGATATGAAATTTGTCATTGTCACCGGAATGAGCGGCGCAGGAAAAAGCACATCCTTAAAAATGCTGGAGGATCTTGGCTATTTTTGTGTGGACAATCTGCCTGTGCCCCTTATAGGAAAGTTTGCGGAGCTTTCCTATGAGCCAAACAGCGAACTCCAGAAGGTGGCGGTGGGAATAGATGTGCGGACCGGCCTTTCAAAAGTGGAGCCCGCGCTGAATGAGCTGAAGGAAGCCGGTTATTCCTTTGAGATCCTATTTCTGGACTGCGAGGATGATGTGCTGGTAAAGCGCTTCAAGGAGACCAGACGGTCCCATCCCCTGGTGATGAACGGCAGAGTGGAGGACGGGATAAAGAAGGAGCGGGAACTCTTAAAATACTTAAAGAGCAATGCTTCCTACATCATCGATTCCAGCCGGCTCCTCACAAGAGAGCTGAAGACCGAGATAGACAACATCTTTTCGAAGAATAAGGACTACGGAAATCTCTTTATCACCGTGCTTTCCTTTGGATATAAATACGGGATCCCCAATGATTCGGATCTGGTATTCGACGTGCGCTTCCTGCCGAACCCCTACTATATAGACGAATTAAAGATGAAGAGCGGAGAGGACAGGGAGGTTCGTGATTATGTCATGGGATTTAAGGAAGCCGGGATCTTTCTGGATAAGCTGCAGGACATGCTGGAATTCCTTATCCCGAACTATGTTTTGGAGGGTAAGAACCAGCTGGTGATAGCCATCGGCTGTACCGGCGGAAAGCATAGAAGCGTGACCCTTGCCAAAAAGCTTTACGAGCGGCTTTCAAAAAAGGAGAGCTACGGCCTCCGTATCGAGCATAGGGACATTTACAAAGACAGCTTAAGAAGATAGGACTTCCATATCATGTCATTTTCCCAGGACGTTAAAAAAGAGATCGCCTCCGCCATACCTGAGGCGAGACACTGCTGCACGGCATTTCTTTCAGGCATCACATTACTGCTATCGGACATTTCCTATTCACCCTCATCAGGGCTTAGGATCCTCTACCAGTCTGAGAATGTGGCCGTTATCAGAATATGCTTTACATTATTAAGAAAAACCATTAGAATAAGTGCTGATGTTCAGATGAGGTCGGGAAAAACTCCTGTTTACAGGCTTATGCTCAAGGGGAAAGAGGCCGAGGAGACCCTGACGCTTTTGAAGATGCATCCCGGGGACAGGCAGGTGAACAGCCTGCTGTACGAAAGATCATGCTGCAGGAGAAATCTTATACGGGGGGCCTTTCTTGCAGGAGGATCGGTGAGCGATCCCCAGGGATCCTATCATATGGAGATAGTCTGTTCCTCTATGGAGTGTGCCGAAAATCTGAAGGAGATCATCGGCAGCTTCAATGTGGAGAGCCGGATTACCGGCAGGAAGAACAGCTTTATCGTCTACCTGAAGGAGGGAGACGATATCGTGACCATGCTGAATATCATGGAGGCGCCGGGAGCCCTTATGGATATGGAAAATGCCCGTATCTATAAGGATATGAGAAATACGGTGAACCGGCGGGTAAACTGCGAGACAGCCAATATTAAGAAGACTGTCAGCGCAGCAGTCAGACAGGTAAATGATATAGAGTATATCAAGGAGAAGCGGGGTTTTGGTTTTCTGGATGATGCTTTAAGAGAGATGGCAGAGGTAAGACTCGCCCATCCCGAAGCAGCTTTGAAGGAGCTTGGTAATTTTCTTGATCCGCCCGTGGGTAAATCTGGGGTAAACCACCGGCTGCGGAAACTAAGCAGTATCGCGGACGACTTAAGGAGGAATCAGTATGACCAGGAAAACAGTTGAAGTATCCTTGCAGGATGGATTGGATACCAGACCCATAGCGATGCTCGTTCAGACAGCGAGTCAGTTTGAGTCTACTGTTTATATCGAGTATGACGAAAAGCACGTGAATGCCAAGAGTATTATGGGAATGATGACACTTGCCCTGAAGAACGGCGATAAGGTGGAAGTGGTCACAGATGGCATTGACGAAGTGAACGCTGCCGACAATATCAGCAGATATCTGAAAGGTGAAGTGACTGTCGGGTGAAAATGTATTTCATCTACAATCCCCACGCGGGGATGGAGAGGATACGCAGCAACCTGCTGGATATCATTGATATCTTTGTGAAATCCGGATATGAGGTTACGGTATATCCGACCCAGAACAGCGGAGACGCCATAGACGCCACTGTGAATATGAAGCCGGGATATGATCTCCTGGTGTGTTCCGGAGGCGATGGCACGCTGGATGAAGTAGTGGCCGGGATGATGAAGAGGGAGGACAGGATCCCCATCGGATATGTTCCGGCAGGCAGTACCAATGATTTTGCAAGAACCCTGAAGATACCAAGGGACATGAGAAAGGCAGCCGAGGTGGTCACAAACGGAGTGGAGTTCCGCTGTGACATGGGGGCCTTTAATGACAGGAGTTTCGTATATGTGGCGGCCTTCGGGCTGTTTACGGATATCTCCTACGGCACCGAGCAGAATATGAAGAATACCTTCGGACATCTGGCGTACATCATAGAAGCCATGTCCAGGATAGGCCCGGTGAAGTCTTTCCACATAAAGACAGAGCATGACGGGATCACCGAAGAGGATGACTATGTATTCGGAATGGTGAGTAATTCCCTCTCCATAGCGGGGATAAGCGGACTGGAGAGAAAGGGCGTGCTCTTGGACGACGGGCTTTTCGAGGTTACGCTCATCAAGATGCCCATGGATACGGCAGAATTCGGAGAGATCGCAGCCGCCCTCGTAAACGGCACTTCCAATGATTTTGTGAGCTTCTTCAAAACCGGAGAGATAAGCTTTTCAAGCGATGAAGCCATAGACTGGTCTCTGGACGGGGAGTTCGGAGGGAGTATAAGGGAGGTAAGGGTAAAGAACCTTCACAGATCCCTGAGGGTCATGGTTCCCGGGGACGCGGAACTGCCCAGAGTAAAGGAAGCCCCGGCACTGCCGGACAAAAAAGATACCATCACCGGAGAGCCGGTGTGAAGTATAAATTCATTTAAGAAAGGATGGAAACAATATGCCATTAGTTACAACTACCGAGATGTTCAAAAAGGCCTACACCGGAGGCTATGCCATCGGTGCTTTCAACGTTAACAACATGGAGATAGTCCAGGGTATCACGGAGGCAGCCTGGGAGCTTCATTCACCTGTTATCCTTCAGGCATCCGCAGGCGCAAGAAAGTATGCGCAGTCAGCTTATCTTAAGCACCTCGTAGAGGCTGCAGTGGAAGCTACAAACAACGAGATCCCCATCGCCCTTCATCTTGATCACGGCGCAGATTTCGATGTATGTAAGGACTGTGTTGATAACGGCTTTACATCTGTTATGATCGATGCTTCAAGCAAGCCCTTCGACGAGAACGTTGAGATCTCAAAGAAGGTTGCAGAGTATGCACACGACAAGGGTGTTGTTGTGGAAGCTGAGCTCGGAACCCTTGCAGGAGTTGAGGATGATGTAAATGTGGCTGCTGAAACAGCTCAGTACACCAACCCCGATCAGGTAGTTGAATTCGTAGAGCGTACAGGAGTTGATTCACTGGCTATCGCCATCGGAACCAGCCACGGCGCATATAAGTTTAAGCCCGGCACGGATCCTCACATCCGTCTGGACATCTTAGAGGAGATCTCAAAGAAGCTTCCCGGCTTCCCCATCGTTCTTCACGGATCATCTTCTGTTCCTCAGGAATATGTAAAGATCATCAACAGCAACGGCGGAGCACTTAAGGATGCCATCGGTATCCCTGAAGACCAGCTTCGTGAGGCTGCTAAGAGATCAGTCTGCAAGATCAATATCGACTCTGACCTTCGTCTCGGAATGACTGCAGGTATCAGAGAGCATATGGCTAAGCATCCGGATCACTTCGATCCCAGACAGTACATCGCTGACGGCCGCCAGTATGTAAAGGATATCGTTCACAATAAGATAATCAACGTTTTAGGATCTGACAACAAGGCCTGAGACGGGATCGTGCAGAGAATACACGGATAAATGCAGGAGCTGCGGCAAAGCCGCAGCTCCTTTTGTAAGATATTTCGTGTCATGATCGTCCGGGGTTACCCGGGATTTATCGCCGTGAATCTCTTTAATATCCTGCCTTCCGACTCTATCTCTTCCCCTGTATCCCTGAATCCCAGCTTTTCTGCGAATCTCACCGAGACGGTGTTTTCGGGATGTATAAATGCGTTTAATCTCTCTGCCCCCAGTACCCGTGCGGCGTAGGACATTATGGCCCTGCAGACCTCTGCAGCAATGCCACGGCCCCGGTATTTTTCTGCAAGGAGGTATCCCAGTTCCTGTTCTTCGAAGCCGGCCCTGTTTGAGAGGCCTGCCCTTCCCATCAGAGCGCCGCTCTCCCGGTCTGAAACGAGCCAGAAGCCGTAACCGAAGAAGCCATACATGGACTCGATATAGGCCTTCTGAAATTCCCTTTCCTCTTCTTTTGTAGGGAGAAGGGGCGGGATAAAGCGTTTTATCTCCGGATCCTCATAAAGTGTAAAAAGATCGTCGATGTCAGAGAGGCAAAGTTCCCTGACAACTGTCCGCTCGGTTTCAAGTATGGTCCAGGGTATTCCCTGCTTCCGCTGGTACATTTTTTCCAGAAAATCCGGGCTTATCTCGTCAAAGCCCTCTATGACACATTCCGGCCCGGGGGAGTTGGTTTTTTCCCTGAGCTTTGAAGAAGGATCCTGATACAGGACGTAGCCGGTATCATACCGGGCCGCAAAGCGTATGCCCCCATCATTATCCGTTACTGTATAGGAGCCCTCCGGAAGCGTGATCTCCGGCACAGGCCTGCCGCCGTCAAGGGTATAGAGTCTGACCCCCGCCTCATCAAGCTCTGTCATGAGCCGGGAAAGCCAGGGAGTCTCCGGATCGGATATGCAGAAGAAAACACATTTCAAGTCTTTCATGAAATATAAGCCTTCCCCCTTTTTGGGGGCAAAACGTGCCGGTGGCACGTTTTGAATGGCGTATAGCCGCACTATGTGCGGCTGCCATCGGTAAGGTGGCAGCCCGCAGGGGATGGCTGTCTACAAAGCCTTCCCCCTCTGGGGGAAGGTGGCAGCCCGCAGGGCTGCCGGATGAGGGTTTGAAACCTTCCGTTTAAAAGGGAGGATGCCAGGTGCCGGGCACCTGGCATTATTATGAAAAAGTTTTAATATAGTATTAACTACTATGGAGTATGTCTTTTTTTGATAATACGAGTATATCCAAATCTTGTGTACAAAATTCATTTTGTGAATGAAATTTTTTCAAATAGTTTGTTAACATGATGTGAACATGGTAAACTCATATCACAGACGGTTTTTGAAAGGAGGCTCCATGGCGGCTATCACTTATGAGAACACAGTTACAGTTAGGGAACTACTTGAGAAAAGCGAATCGGAATTCGGAAATCTGCCATTTCTACGCTATGAAAAAGATGATCTTATCTATGACATCAGCTATGGGAGCTTTGCCGGACTATGTCGTATCATAGGTTCCTTCATAAACGATCTCCGGAAGGAGTACGGCAGGCAGATCAGGGTGGGACTCTTCGGATCCACCTCCGCCCATTATGTATCCGTACTCATCGGAACCATGGCTTCCGGAAACGTGGCAGTGCCCATGGACTATCAGATGGATATCGAGCATCTGACAGACTGTCTCAAGCGCGCCGAAGTCGATATACTTTTCTATGACTGGGTCCATGAGCCCCTTATCTCCGATGTGAGAGAAAATCTTACTTTTATCAGATCATTTTATTCTCTGCAATCCATAAAAAAGAACCCCTGTCTAAATGATATATTGAAGGATCCCAGGTACAGCGGGAAAAACTGGGCCGAGGACGGGGAGATCCCGGAGGTGGATAAGGATACCCTTGCCATGGTGCTCTTTACTTCGGGGACCACGGGACAGAGCAAGGGCGTAATGCTCACAAACCACAATCTGGTGGGAAATACGCTGTCCCAGGAGAGAGTAGAGTATCCCGGGAAGCCGGTGGCTTTAAGTGTTCTTCCCATACATCACGTATTTTGTATAAGCGTTGATTTCCTCTATATCATGAGCTACGGCGGAGTCACCTGCATCAACGGCGAAATGTCAATGCTGGCGAAGCATCTCCTGCTCTTTGATCCCATGATAATACGTATGGTGCCCATGATCGCCAAGGCTCTTTACAATAAGATCGCAACCCTGGCTTCGGCTGATCCTTCCCTTACGGAGGAGGACGTGGTGCACCAGGTATACGGAAAGAGCCTCTTCCGTATAGTATGCGGAGGCGGCGGCCTTTCTCCGGAACTGGCGGAGAAATACACGAATTTCGGCATTAATATCGGGCAGGGCTACGGCATGTCCGAGTGCTCTCCCATCATCTCCGAGCCTGTAATGGGGAGGCCGGACAAGCTGACCAGTGCGGGCAAGGTGCTGGAGCACGTGGAGATACGTATTGCAGAGGACGGTGAGATACAGGTGCGCTCGCCCTTTGTGATGCAGGGATATATGAATGATCCGGAACTTACAAAGGCGGCCTTTACAGAAGACCACTGGCTTAAGACCGGGGACATAGGTTACGTTGATGATGAAGGTTTCCTGTATCTTACCGGAAGGCTTAAGAACCTTATAATCTTAAGCAACGGGGAAAATGTGGCACCTGAAGAGATAGAGGATTCCTTTATTTCCGAGCCACTTATCTCAGATATCATAGTCTACGGCGACAATGACATGATCTGCTGCGAGATCTATCCCGATTTCCTTTATGCGGAGAAGAGTGATATCAAGGATATAGAGCTGGAGCTTAACCGCATAGTCAAGGTCCATAATGAGACTCTGCCGCCCTATAAGCGTATATTAAGGGTAAGGATGCGGAAGGCTCCGTTTAAGAAGACCACCTCCGGAAAGATCGTAAGGAATATCTTCATGGAGGAGAAGCAGGAAACAAAGGATCTTGTGAAGAATCTCCGTATGCCGGAGACGGATACGGAAAAGAAGATCTATGAATGCTGCGCAGAGGTGCTGGGACACAGGAAATTCGGGACTGACTCCGATCTCTACGCCCAGGGACTGGATTCCTTCGGCAGCATACTTCTGATCACGAATCTGAAGGAGGAATTGGATTATTCCTTTACCCTTACCGAACTGATGGAAAACCAGACGGTTTCGAAGCTCGCCGGTCTGGCGAAAGAGAAGGAAAAAGAAGAAAAGGCGGACTTAAGTGTCAGGGACAGATATACTCTGGTTCCCACACAGATGTATTTTGCCTATGTTATAAGGGGAAATACCACCGGCAATCTGCCCTACTTCCTTAAGCTCGATAAAAAGGTGGATCTTGACCGACTGGAAAAGGCTGTCAGGGGCTTATTTAAGATACATCCCGTTCTTTCCGGCAGGATCGAGCCCGGAGAAAAGGGCATGCTGGAATTATTCAGGAACGATGACAGAGAGCCCGAGATCGAGAGAGCCACCTACAGCGAGGAGGAGTGGGAGGAAAAGAAGGAGACTCTGTTAAAGCCCTTTATGTTCACAAAGGGCGAGAACCTCTACCATGCCGGGATCTACAAGACCGAAAGCGGAAAATACCTGTTCCTGGATGTGGCCCATATCATCGGGGACGGCATGACCATGAACATTCTTTTTGAGGATCTGAATGCCCTCTATGCCAATGAGGAAGTAAAGAAAAGCGATTACAGCTACTATGAGTGCACCATCGAGGAGAACCTCAGGAATCAGGGGGATTCCAGGATAAAGGAAGCCGCTATGTACGTAAAGCTCATGCAGGGCTGGAAGGTGGACCGCGCGATCCTGGCAAAGAAGGACAGCTATGATCTCGGAACCGCCCACTATGCCGCCATAAGGGGAGGCTTTACCGGGATCAGTAAGAAAAAGCTCCAGGGCTTCTGCTCCAGATTCGGGGTATCGGAAAATGCCGTATTCCTTTCGGCCTTTGCATACACTGTGTCGCTGTACTCCGGAAGTGATGATGTTACCATCACAAGCATACACAGCGGCCGTATCGACGGAAGATGGGCCCGTATCGCAGGCTGCTTCTTCAGGACCTATGTTCTCCGCTGTCAGAAGATAAAGCACGAGAAGGTGGTGGAGCTCTTAAAGCGGAATGCGGATCAGATACTTAAGATCATGAACGTACACTTTGCCACTCTTCACGCGGATGAGATGTTTATCCAGTATCAGGGAGATGTGCTGGAAGTGCCTCAGGTGGGCGGATTTTCCACGGAAAGAGTGCCGATGCAGCTTGATTCCCTGCCCTTCCACTTAATGATCCATTCCACGGAAAAGGACTATACCTATGAGCTCCGTTACTGGGAAAACCGCTATGACAGGGAAATGCTGCAGGTATTCCTCTCTGTCATGGAAAATATCCTGAAGTTCATTCCGGACGAGTCCTCTGTAAGGAAGTTAAAATACCATCTGCCACAGAAACTCTATCCCAGGAATTTCACCATCACCGGCAGCAAGCTGAATGCAGCTCTGGGAATGGAGGTCATTGAGAGAAGATCCGAGGAGAATACGGTGAAGGCCTATGTCCTCGATGAATACGGATTAAAGAAGCCCTATGGCGCCTGGGGAAGGCTTTACATCCTGGGTTCCGGCGTAAAGGGCACCGGAGACACCATAGAGAGTCAATATACCGAGGGGACATTACATGATACGGGGATAGAGGCCAGGATAACGCCGGATAAGAAGGTGGAAGCTCTTTATCAGGCAGGAAGGATTGTTCTCCGGGAGAGCCTTGGAGGGCAGACCTATATAAATCTCTATGAGCTGGAGAACGTTCTTAAGAAGTATCCCGGAATAAAGGATGCCCACGCCTCCATAATCTTCGGAAATGACACGAGATTCTATGTAAAGGCGGAACTCACCGGGACAAAAGAGCCTGACAATGAGGCCCTGAAGGAATATGTTGCGGAAAAGCTCGGGAAATACATGATGCCGGAGTATATAGATTTTAAGCCGGAGGACTAAAAGATTGAAGATATGCATCCTTCTTACCACCTACAACCGTGAGAAGGTAACTATGAGGGCTCTTGATTCCATAGATGACGAAAACCTTTATATCGATTATCTGGTGGTGGATGACGACAGTTCCGACGGCACAAGGCAGGCCATAAGGGACTGGAATAACAGGGAGAACCCCGGAGACACAGGTGAAGAAGAGCTTACTCAAAGAAGAAGCGAAGGGGATCTCCGGATAATAAGAGGGAGCGGAAGCCTTTACTGGGCAGGCGGAATGCGAAAGGGCATGGAAGAGCTCCTTAAGAATGACAGCGGTTACGATTATCTTGTAATGATCAATGATGACGTGGTCTTCTATCCCGGCGCCCTTACAAAAATGATCGGGCGGTCAAAGGAAAAGGGAGACGCACCCGTATCCGGAGCCGTCAGGGACAGTAAGGGAAGGATCTCCTACGGCGGAGTGGTCTATGACATGAAAAAGGCAAAGCCCACCCAGGTGGATATTACCGAAGCGGACACGGGGCCTTTGGACGCCATGAACTGCAACTGTTTTCTGCTTCCCTGGGAGATATTCCGTAAGGCGGGAGCCTTTGATCCCCACTATGTACATTCTCTTGCGGATTATGACTACGGCTTCAGATTAAAGAGCTTAGGGGTAAGCGTATGGCTCACCGCTGAGTTCGTGGGGGAATGCGACGACAATGACATAGCCGGAACCTGGCGGGACCGCACTCTTCCAAGACTCGCAAGGCTGAAGAAGAAGGAAGCGGTCAAGGGACTTCCCCGGAAACAGTGGTATTATTATCTAAAAAAGAATTTCGGGCTGTCTCAGGCGTTGTGGCACAGCCTGACACCCTATATCAGGATCCTGCTTGGGATGTAGCAAAGCCTTCCCCCCCCTCTGGGGGGCAAAACGTGCCAGCGAAGGCGTAATATTTAAAGCCTTCCCCCCTCCGGGGGGCAGGTGTCAGCGAAGCTGACGGATGAGGGGGCAGCCCCCATATCTATTTCTGAAGATCAACACTATCCGGCGGCGGGCAGGCGCGCCGCCGGAGGAACACAGGGCCTGCGAAGAGGAAATAAATGAGCGACATCGGAAACCTAAATATCGGCGATATCCGGAAAAAGAAGGAAGAACTGAATAAGACAGGGGGCATCAATACCAAAAAGTCCGTATTCAGCAGCGAAGGCGGCGACACGGATGTGTCAAATCCCTATTCCATGCCGATGCAGCCCTATATGAACAGGGTGGAGGAGCTGGCAAACAGAGGACCTCTGATGCAGACCCGTGTTCATACCCAGAACAGCAATGACATTGCTTTCTCAAAGAAAATGGAAGCGGAAAAGACCGGAGAAAAAAAGGCCAGGGAAACCGAGGTCCATTCCGAGGAGAAGACCAATGTGCTGAAGGCCAGGCCGGAGCTTAAGGTGTTTACGGAGGATGTGATGCAGAAGGGCACCTTTACGCCCAAGGCAAAGGAGGCGGCAAGGCACTTCTTTAACCAGATATCCCAGTGGGCCGGAAGCTTTGATGACGGTGGCACCGGCTTTTACGGCAGCATGGGGATCAGCAATGTGATGGACTGCCTCTATATTGACGGCATGAGCCTCCGGAACTACTTAAAGGAACAGTATTTTTACAAGACTACAGGGAACCCCGCACAGGACGAAGAGTCCGTGAGAAATTACGTGGCGCTTATCGCCGCAAGGGGAGAGCACCTTATTACCCTTGTACGTCCCAATGTCAAAGGGGACGAGGCCGGAGTGGAATATAAAAACATGTATGTGGATCTTTCCGAGGTGGGAGAGGCGGAGTCCCGGAAGGCCAAGTCCCTCAAGGAAAAGGGAAATCAGGTCCGCAGTGATATGAGGAAGCGTATGGATAAGGAGATGACCGAGCGGACCGGCAGAGCCTACAGAAAGGCCTATGGTCAGGAGACCGACGGATTTAAGCGGCTGGACGGTGCGAAGGACGGGATCACGGAAGCCGGCGGAGATGACAGTGAGGAATACAGGGCTTTTTCCAAGTCCTTTGAAAACTATAACGGTGGCATGCAGAAACTGGGCTTAAAACCCGGAAGGGACGACATTACAAAGGCAGCTGCAGAGGAGCTTAAGAAGCGCTGCGGTGAGGCCCTGAGGGCTGCGGATGAGTACCTTAGGAGCGGCTCCGGGAACAAAGCGGCCATTGCCGCAGTGGAGAAGGCGAAGAAGGCCCTTACAACCGATATGGAGCTTCTGGACAAGGCCATCAGTTCCAAACTTGTCGAGGAAGGTGCGAGGATGCGGATGGATGAGCTTTTTGACAGCACTGCGGATGACAAGCCGGATGACAAAGCCGGGGACAGTGACGACAAGGGAGATCCGGACAGCAGCGACCAGGTTGACGCGGAATAAATAGCCTTCCCCCTAAGCCTTCCCCCCCTTTTAGGGGGGGGAAGGTGTCAGCGAAGCTGACGGATGAGGGGGATAACGGTGTCAGCGAAGCTGACGGATGAGGGCGTGGGAAGGCTTTGTCAGAAACGCATCTGTCAGTTATTATTTCCCAGGAAGGGCCTTGCGATCTTTACATTGAAGAACTCGATC
>CADBTX010000123.1 GCA_902797705.1 uncultured Lachnospiraceae bacterium
AGATTTCCCTTTGAAAACTCCATAACGGGAACGCTTATCCTGTCGGTCTTCAGTTCCACCACAGAAGTCCCGTCGGAATATCCGTAACGCACATCATCTATGTTGGTCATGTCCCCGGAAAAGAAATTCTTCTTATAAAAGTCCTCATCCGTTCCCCTGATGCTCACAATGACATTATTCCCGTAAATGTCATTTACAACGGAGACGCTTTCTTCTCCCACCCCTTCGGGAAGCGGGATCTTCAAAAAGCCGTTTCTGTCTCCCGCAAAATCTTCGGGAAGTTCAGGACCCTTTCCTTTATTGAAAAAGCCTCTTTCCGCCTGGCCCTCCGCCCTCACATTTATTTCTCCGGTGGCAGAAGCCGCGATAAATACAGAGGTAAGGATCAAAAGAACAAGCGAAGAGATAAGGGTCAGAGTGTGCCTCATCTTACGGACTCTCCCCGCTGCCTGGCTTTCTTAGGTGGTTTCGGACCCTCGAATATATAAAATCTGGTCTGTATCATCCCGTTATATATCTTCCTGTTCTTGTCTGCTTTTTTCCCGATGGCCTTTTCCGCTTCATCATAGGAGGTGATGACGTAGAGAGACCAGCTGTCAAGCTTCCTGTAAGAAGCTCCCAATTCACCGTATATGCCCTTTAAGGCAGCCCTTTCCTCCAGTCTTTCTCCATAGGGCGGATTCGTTATGATAAATCCGTATTTCCCCGAATGGGAAAGATCCCTGACTCCCCTTTCCTGGAAGTGTATCAGTTCCGAAACCTCGGCAAGGGACGCATTCTCTCTGGCAACTCTTATTACATCGGGATCGATGTCATAGCCCTGAAGATCGCATGCGGCCTTCAGATCTTTTTTTGATTCCGCCTCGTCCACAGCCCTGTACCACGCGGATCTGTCCACTATGTGATCCCAGGCTTCCGCGGTAAAACTGCGGTTTACGCCGGGAGCGATGTGTGCCGCCATCATGGCCGCTTCTATCAGGAAGGTTCCGCTTCCGCAGAAGGGATCCACCAGGATCCTGTCAGATTTCCAGGGGGTGAGCATGATAAGGGCCGCCGCCAGATTCTCCGCTATGGGGGCGGCACCCTGTTTCTTCCTGTAGCCTCTTTTATGTAATGAGACCCCTGTGGAATCAAGGCCCAGGGTAACATGGTCCTTATTGATAAATATCCTGAACGGTAATTCCTCCCCATCCTCGGGAAAGGTCCTGATACCGTATTTTTGAGACAGCCTGTCCACCATGGCCTTTTTTGCTATGGACTGAATGTCAGAGGGACTGAAGAGCTTTGACTTCACCGAAGCCGCTTTTTTCACCCAGAACCTTCCGTTTTTCGGAATATAATCCTCTAACGGAAGCGCCTTTATCCCCTGAAACAATTCTTCAAAGGTCCGGGCCTCAAATTCTCCCACATCTATAAGGACCCGTTCTGCTGTTCTTAAAAAGATATTGGCGCGGGGAACCGCATCCTCCTTTCCCCTGAAGGTGACGCGTCCGTCACTCACCGCCTCTATTTCGAAACCGAGATCGCTTATTTCCCTTTTCAATACGCTTTCCAGCCCAAAGTGGCAGGGAGCGATCAGCCTGAATTCATTCATGGAGAACATTGTAATGAAAAGACCCGGTTTTGACAAGTTTCACAAAAGTAAAACCCGGCGGAGGGAACCGCCGGGTTTTGAGGGGAGTATAAATATTTATAAAGGGGTTGTTATAAAGATCATTTACAATAATGTAAACTCTCTTTACGAAAAGGATAATATCACACTATCATTTTTTTAGCAATACCTTTTTACTATTTTTTTTAATTTTTCTTTACCGCTCCGTCCTGAACCGCAAAATGCGCTGCCCGCCTTCGGGTACGGGGGTGCCGCAGCGTATCAGTCCCATCTCAGGGGATTCAGTATCCAGTATAGGATAAAAGCCCCAAGGATCACCGGCCAGAACAGCGCCACAAGCGCTCCCGCAAGGACGATGGTCAGAATGAAAAGCACTGCTATAAGAAGGATGATCCCCACAAAGATAAGAAGGGCCTTTCCGCCGCTGATCCTGGTATACTTTATCCTTCCTCCGTATGCCCCCTGCTCTGCTCCCGGGTCCTCGCCTTCCCCGTCATAGGAGCCGTCGTACGGGCTGTCATAGACATTCCGCATGCCTCTTTTTTCGCCGGTTTCCGCGGTATCGATAATGGTCTTTGCGATAAGCCTGGGTTCTCCCAGCTCCTCCATCACCTCTTCTTCGCTCCTGCCCTTTCTTTTCTCCGTATCGATATATTCTTCGTAATACCGGATATTCTCATTGATAAAGGCGGGGCTTACGCTTCCATCCAGTGCTTCTCTTAATTCAGTTAAAAAGATTTCCGCTGTCATGCGGGTATTATAACACAGATCGGGAAAAGAGCATAAAACAGCTCAGGATTTATTTTTCCTTAACCGTTTTCGTAAATTGCTGTTTTTTACCGACTGTTTTATTATTTTTTTCTTGTATTTTTCACAATTCCTGTATATAATTCAAATAATAGTTGTGCAGATTTTGTACTCTGTGTCTTAAACGATTTCGTGAAGAAGAAAGGAGACGCTCCAAAATGAAATACGGCTCATTTGACGACAAAGCCCGTGAATACGTTATCAATACCCCTAAGACGCCGCTTCCGTGGATAAACTATCTTGGAAACAAGGATTTCTTTACGCTTCTTTCCAACACCTGCGGCGGCTACTCTTTCTATAAGGACGCCAAACTGCTCCGTCTGACCCGTTACCGTTACAATGCCTGTCCCATGGATACCAACGGAAAATATTTCTATATAAAAGACGGCGACACCTTCTGGAATCCCGGATGGCAGCCTTCAAAGACCGGGCTTGATTCCTATGAATGCCGTCACGGTCTGGGCTACAGCCGTTTTAATTCTTCAAAGAACGGAGTAAGGGCCTCCCTTCTCACCTTTGTTCCCATGAATGACACCTGCGAGATAGACAGGATCGTCCTGAAAAATGAAAGCGGCAGCAAAAAAGAGCTGACCCTTTTCTCCTATGTGGAGTTCTGTCTTTGGAACGCCATGGACGACATGACCAATTTCCAGAGAAACCTTTCCACCGGTGAAGTGGAGATCATCGGATCCACGATCTATCACAAGACCGAATACAGAGAGCGCCGTAACCACTACGCTATCTGGCACGTAAATACAGATATCGAAAACTTCGACACCAGCAGGGATGATTTCCTTGGTGTTTATAACGGAGCCGACAGGCCGGACGCCGTGGTACAGGGCCACTGCACCGGATCGGTTGCCAGCGGCTGGTATCCCGTCGGAGCTCATGAGATCAAGGTTACTCTTGAACCCGGAGAAGAGAGATCCTTCATCTTCATCCTCGGCTACTGCGAGAATCCCGATGACAAAAAGTGGGAAGACAAAAACGTTATCAATAAGGAGCCTGCGAAGAAGCTGATCTCCGCCTACTCCACCGACGAGAGCGTGGATGCCGCCATCAGGGAATTAAACGACTACTGGACATCCCTTCTCTCCCGCTACAGTGTGGAAAGCGGAAATGAGCATGTTAACCGTATGGTCAACATCTGGAACCAGTATCAGTGCATGGTAACCTTTAACATGTCCCGCTCCGCTTCCTATTATGAATCAGGTATCGGCAGAGGCATGGGCTTCCGTGATTCCTGCCAGGATCTTCTTGGCTTCGTACATCTCATTCCCGACAGGGCAAGGGAGAGGATAATCGACATTGCCTCCACCCAGTTCCAGGACGGCAGCGCCTACCATCAGTATCAGCCCCTTACCAAGAAGGGTAATTCCGATATCGGAAGCGGTTTCAATGATGATCCCTTATGGCTCATCGCAGGGACCAGCGCATACATCAGGGAGACCGGAGATCTCAGCATCCTCGAGGAGACCGTTCCCTATGACAATGATATGTCTGTAGCCACCTCTCTCTTTGAGCATCTGAAGAGATCCTTTGACTACATCGTGAACCACAAGGGTCCCCACGGCCTGCCTCTTATCGGAAGAGCGGACTGGAATGACTGCCTGAATCTGAACTGCTTCTCCGAGCATCCCGGAGAGTCTTTCCAGACCTTCGGTCCCTCCGAGGGTCCTGTTGCCGAGTCCGTGTTCATTGCGGGAATGTTTGTGAAATACGGAAGGGAATACGCCGATCTCTGCGCTCTTACAGGAAAGGGCGATGAAGAGAAATACGCCTTAAACGAAGTCGCTGAAATGGAAAAGACCATCCTCTCCGCAGGCTGGGACGGCGAGTGGTTCGTAAGAGCCTATGACGCCCTCGGCAATAAGGTCGGCAGCAGTGAATGCGATGAAGGAAAGATCTATATCGAGCCCCAGGGCTTCTGCGTACTGGCGGGAGTCGGAAAGGAAAGCGGAGAAGCTGCGAAGGCTCTTTCCTCTGTTGAAAAATATCTGGACAGCAAATACGGCATCATGATACTTCAGCCTGCATACACCCGCTACCATGTGGAACTGGGTGAGATCTCCTCATATCCCCCGGGATACAAGGAGAACGCCGGAATCTTCTGCCACAACAATCCCTGGGTATCCATTGCGGAAACTGTTCTCGGCCACGGGAACAGAGCCTTTGAGATATACAGAAAGACCTGCCCTTCATACCTTGAGGATATAAGTGATATCCACAGGACAGAGCCCTATGTTTATTCCCAGATGGTAGCCGGAAAGGATGCGAAATTCTTCGGCCAGGGAAAGAACAGCTGGCTCACCGGTACCGCAGCCTGGACCTTCACGGATATCTCACAGTACATACTCGGTGTTTATCCCACACTAAAGGGTCTTTCCATAGACCCCTGCGTGCCTTCGGATTTCGGAGATTTCAAGATACACAGGGAGTACAGGAACGCCTCCTATGACATCGAAGTCCATGTGAACGGAAGTGAAAAGGGCGTAAAGAAGCTTACCGTAAACGGTAAGGACATAGAGGGAAGCACGGTGATCCCCTATGATGAAAATGTAAAAGAATATAAGGTTGTAGTGGAAATGTAAGTATCACTGCCCCATAGCGTCAGGAACGGTTCAAAATGCGTTTCAGCGCTCTGCGGCAGCGGTTTCCGCGGATCAGCCTGATCACGATCACCATAAAGAGGACAAGCGCGGCAGCAATGCAGAAGATGATCCACTTTGGATCCGGACTCTTCTTCAGGATATAGAAACTGCCCTGACCCTTTTCCAGAGGGCAGGTAAATACCATGTAACGTCCGTCACGGTCTGTTTCCAGTATGCTGTATCCTGTTTCCCCGTCGGGGAGGGCTGCGCTGTCCTCTTTTCCGTATCCGTCCGCAAGAAGCCTTATCCTGCACTCACTGTCCCCGGAGAGATATTCCGTCTCTATACGGAAATCATACCTGTCCACAGCTCTGTCATAGCCCTTGGGACATTCCAGTGAGTCTCCCTCCACGGCTCTCTTCTCATAGCTGACACGGGTGTCCTTATGGAATCGACCGCTTATCAGCATAACAGGGAAGGGCTCGGAAGACGCCACGGTTGTCACATAGGAAACATACACTGCGTTCACCACAGTGTTCTGCCTGATATCCGTTAGATCCTTTTCTTCCCATGTCCCGAACATATTCTCTTTCTCGGGGATCTCCGGGTAGTCCTCCTTTGAAACCTTCCCGCCGTACGGCACCTTCAGGGTCTTTACCGTTTCCCCGAGGGACTGGAAGGTGACAGTCATATTCCTGCTCTCCTCCGGAACTCCCGGCAGTTTTATCAATTCATCAAAGGGCAGGGCCTTTGCCTCATTGTCGAATGTAAGTCCGTTTACGGCTCCCACCGTATCATCCACAAAATAGTTTCCGGAAACTGTCTTTTCGGTAAGGTCGGTATCACCTGCAATGGCACCGTATTTTTCCTTTACCCCGTCCTGAATGCTGACAAGAGCGATATTCCCGACTATGTTCACACCGTAGCCGGCTATGCCGCCCACATAGCGGTTTCCCGAAACCTGCCCCATGGAGAAGGAATCCCGGATCAGATATCCGCTTTTCCCGACGATACCTCCGGCATAGTCTCCTTTGTCGGTCTCCACGGATCCGAAGTTTTCCGAGGCTATGACCGCCCCGATATCCATTTTCCCGGCAATGCCTCCGGCACACTCATTCTTCACCGTGACACTCCCCCTGTTTGTGCAGCCGATGATGGAGGCCCTCTTGGTCTTTGTCCGATTCATGCTGTAATCACCTTCCGGCTCTACTTCAAAATCCGTCTGAAGATCAAATTCCGTGTCCACCATTCCGGCAATACCGCCGCCGTTGATATCCGTTTCTATGACACCGGTGTTCTCACAGTGCGTGATCCTGCCCCTTGCGGGAGTACTGTCCGGATCGTCCGACACATCATCAAAGATATCATTAAGGTCCTCGGTATCTCTAAGCCTGCTTATCTCATTCCTTACATCTTCAAAGCCTTCATTGATATCCTCGCTGAGTTCCGACAATGAGGCGGTTATGCCGTCCATCTTTTTCCTCACAACCCCGTCGGAATGCTTAAGGGCATCACTTAAGACATCCATGCACTCCGCTATGGTATCTATCTGGTTTGTAATGTCATCATCGGTGCTCCTTAAGTCCGTTTTATAGCTGTCATAGGCATCCCTAAGGAAATCGTCCAGCGAGCCGGTCTCATCCCTCAGTCTGGACGCACTCTTTCTCGCCTCGTTGTACTCTTTTCCCGCGCTCTTTGTGACTTCCAGAAGGGCATCCGTCTGCTTATCCATATCCTTATTTAAGGTGCCGATCTTTGAAATATAGTCCTTCATATCAATTCGGACTCCGGAAGAGGCTGCCTTCTCCGCTGCGATCATCAGCTTGTCCAGTTCATCAAAGTCACTGCGCAGTGCTTTGATGGCATCCTTTGCCTTTCCCGTTTTTATTTTGATATCCAGATCATTGATGATGTCTCTTATGGAATTAGTGTGGCTCCTCAGGTCACCCTCCATGACATCATCTTTTCCCCGGTAATAGTCCTTGTAGCTGTCGATGGAACCCCTGAGGTCATCCGCTCTCTTCCGTATCCCGTCTATCTTTTCCTGAATGTTGTCATCCTCGGTCTTGAATTCTCCCTGAAGGGCGGTGATAAGACCCACC
>CADBTX010000124.1 GCA_902797705.1 uncultured Lachnospiraceae bacterium
AGCCTCGGGTCATCCCAGCCGTCCACGGTGCCGTCTTCCACCAGCTTTTTTATATAACGCTTTCCGGTCACCACATTGTTAAGGTAGAGCTTTGCGAACTCTATCTGGCGCGGCGGAACCTCTATCTCACACTCCTTTATTACCCAGTCGTAAAGGGGCCTGTGATCCTCGAACTCCAGAGTGCAGAGGGAATGGGTAATGCCCTCTATGGCGTCCTCCAGAGGATGGGCGAAATCGTACATGGGATAAATACACCATCTGTCTCCCGTATTCTGATGGGTGAGATGGGCTATCCTGTAGATCACCGGATCCCTCATGTTCATATTTGAGCTGCTCATGTCGATCCTGCCGCGGAGGACGTACTTTCCGTCTTCGTACTTTCCCTCCTTCATCTCTTCAAACAGCTTCAGGTTCTCTTCCACACTCCTGTCCCTGTCGGGATCGTCCTTTCCGGGCTCTGTAAGAGTTCCTCTGTACTCCCTTATCTCATCTGCGGAAAGTGCGGAAACATAGGCCTTTCCCTTTTTTATCAGTTTCAGGGCATACTCGTACATCTTGTCAAAGTAGTCGGAAGCAAAGAAGAGTCTGTCCTCCCAGTCAGCCCCAAGCCAGGCCACATCCTCCTTTATGGATTCCACAAATTCGGACTTTTCCTTAGTGGGATTGGTGTCATCAAAACGTAGGTTGAACTTTCCGCCGTACTCTGCCGCAATGCCCGAATTAAGGATGATGGACTTTGCGTGTCCTATGTGGAGATAACCATTGGGCTCGGGAGGAAAACGGGTATGCACATGATCGTACACCCCCTCCTTTAAGTCCTTGTCAATCTCACGTTCAATAAAATTTCTCGATACTTTTTCGTTGTTCTCCATAGCCATATCATTCTACATCTTTCCTGCTTCAAACGTCAAATATACTGCCGCCCACAAACTCCCTGCAGATCGAGTTCTTCGGCAGGTCCTCAGTGGATATGCCAAGGAAGTACTGCAGGAACTTTAAGAGCCTCAGGGCCTCCTGATACTCGGGGTCATCCTTCTTTATGGTAAAGAGCAGGGGCTCCGCAAACTGCTTCAACGCCGCAAGCTCATAGATCAGGGCCGAATTGAACATGGCATCGGCGCTCTCCTGGAAGGGGAAGATATTCTTTTCCTCTCCCCTTCTGACCGATCCCCACATGGCAAGGGTCCTCTGGGCGGATGCCCCACGGGTCCTGAAATCCCTGACCATACGCCTTATCAGTCTTCCGTCTGTGGTGGGTATCCTGTTATGGTCGTCCACATTCAAGGTGGTAAGGGCTGAAATATAGATCCTGTATTTATCGTCCTTTGATAGAGTGTAGGACAGCCTGTCATTAAGTCCGTGTATACCCTCTATCACAAGCACATCATCCTTTCCCATGGAAAGGAAATTGCCCTTATACTCCCTTTCACCTGTGATAAAGTTATAGCGCGGCATATCAACGGTCTTTCCGTTCAGAAGAGCCGTCATATTCTCATTAAATACGTCGATATCTATGGCCTCCAGACACTCAAAGTCCTTCTTGCCCTCACTGTCCACGGGAGTCTGTTCCCTGGGGACAAAATAATTATCGAGTCCTATGGGATGGGGCTTCATGCCGTGGGCCGCGAGCTGGATTGACAGCCTGTGGGAGAAGGAGGTCTTTCCCGAAGAGGAGGGCCCTGCTATCATGACGAATTTCTTTTTTTCCTTAACGATCTCTTTAGCGATCTCGGAGATCCTGCTCTCCTGAAGAGCCTCCTGCACCAGGATGATGTCGTTGATCCTTCCTGCGCTTATCATGTCGTTAAGCTCGCCCACCGTCTCTATCCGCATGATCTCATTCCATCTGGTGGCGTCCATCATAGTGTTAAATAACTTCGGAGAACCGGATACCGGTGAAACCTCCATCGGAGAAAGCCTTTTAGGCAGCTGCAGTATCAGACCCTCATCATATTTCACCAGGTCGAATTTGCTGATATAACCTGTGGAGGGCACCATAAAGCCGTAATAATAATCCTTGAAGTCCTCTATGGAATACATGTTGACCGAGGAACTCATCCTGTAATGGAAAAGCCTCTCCTTGTCTCTCATGCGGTTTTCCCGGAAGAAAGCCCTGACTTCCTCTATGGGATAGCTCTTTTTCCCGATGGTGATGTCACTGTCCACGATGGTCTGCATCCTGTCCCTGATCTTTGCCACCACCTCATCCGTAAGGTCAAAGCTGCCCTTAAGGGAGATATAATAGCCGTCCCCTATGGAAAATTCCACTTTCACCCGGTCCAGGGCGTCACCCAGGATATCGAAAAGAGACTTGATAAGGATCATGCAGGCGCTCCGTTTATAGGCCTTGTGCCCGCTGCTCCCCGAAAGAGTCTCAAATTCCTGTATCTCCGTATCCTCATTTACCTTATGGAACAATTCCTTCAGTTTATGATCCCTGACAGCCAGTACTATGGGGTATTCATAATCCTTCTGGAAATCCTGTGCCACATCATAGAGTCTTACTCCCCTGTCATACTCGTATTTTTTTCCCTTAAATGTTATAAATATCTTATCCATTATACTTATAAATCCTTCCCTTTATCTTACACGGATCATCAAACCGTAATAAACGGCTCATTTATCTCTTCCCTGTATACCTTTATATCCGGCAGGTTCTCCTTAAACCAGCCCTCCATATGCCCGATGAATATCTTCTCGATGCCGTAATGACCCGCATCTATAACGGAAAGCCCCTGTAAGAGAGCGTCAAGTCCCTGATGATGACTGATGTCACCCGTGACATAGAGATCCGCGTCCTTTTCCAGAGCAGCGCCGATCCCGCTGCCTCCGGACCCCGGGAGCACGGCGATACGCTCCATCAGACTGTCGGAATCACCGTAGATCCTTACATGGGGTATGTGAAAGCTTTCCTTTACAAGTTCTGCACACTCTCCCAAAGTACAGGGAGCCGCCAGATTTCCTATGACCCCGAGGCCCTTATCCGCTTCCCCTTTGCCTCCCAGAGGGCAGAGCACTTCTCCGTCCTTTATCTTAAGCTTCTTCGCCGCCAGCTCTCCCATGCAGGACACATCGAAATTCGTGTGTAGGGCTATGTAGGAGATATCATGCCTTATGATCTCCATTACCCTTCGTCCTGTAAAATCGTCTCCGGTCACGGTCTTCATCGGCTTAAATATCATGGGATGGTGGGTTAAGATCAGGTCCGCTTTCACACTCACCGCATGCTCTATTACATCATCCGTGGCATCCACCGCCAGGTATACTCTTCTCACTTCCTTTTCGGGCCTTCCCGCGAGAAGTCCCACGTTATCCCATTCCTCCGCATTTTCCGCCGGAGCCAGAGTGAAAAGTCTTTTCAAAATATCACGGCACTTCATAGCATACCTCTGACTTTCATTATGATATAGTTCTTTCCCCTGTCACTCTCCTTTATTTCCTGAAGGATCTCCATGTTCCGTTCCCTTAAGCCCTCCCTGAAATCCTCTATAAGCGACTGGGGCGATAGTATCCAGCACCTTACCCCTTCCCTTATCTCCTCCGGAGTCTCGTCAATGATCTTAAGTATCAGCGGTCCTCCCATGCCTGTCATTATCACCGTATCCGGGAAGCCGTGAGGAAGCTTCTCTTTTTCCCTGTACTCCGGAAGACCTGTAAGGCCGTCGGATAAGATGAGGGCAGTCCTGTCGGACATACCGTACTTTTCCGTATTTTCCCGGGCCCTTTTAAGGGGTCCCCGGTTTTTCTCTATGAGATAGGCATACTCGGCTGTACCGTTCTTTAAGAGATACAGAGGAAGGAAACCGTGGTCGGTCCCCACATCCGCTATGAGGGCTCCTCTGTCCACGAAGGAGGCGGCAGCAAGGAGGCGGTTCGGAAGTTTCACCATCAGTCGAGATAATCCTTTAATTTACGGCTTCTGCTGGGGTGACGGAGCTTCCTTAGGGCCTTGGCCTCGATCTGCCTTATCCTCTCACGGGTAACGCTGAAGACACGGCCCACCTCTTCAAGGGTGCGGGCTCTTCCGTCGTCCAGGCCAAAACGGAGGCGGAGCACCTTCTGCTCACGTTCCGTAAGGGTTTCAAGCACCTCTTCCAGCTGCTCCTTAAGAAGTGTAAATGCCGCCGCATCAGCAGGCACGGGAACCTGGTCATCCTGGATAAAGTCACCTAAGTGGCTGTCCTCCTCCTCACCTATAGGGGTCTCAAGGGATACTGGCTCCTGACTTATCTTAAGTATCTCTCTCACCCTCTCCACAGGCATGTTCATGGCTTCAGCTATCTCATCCGGGGTCGGCTCCCTGCCAAGCTCCTGCAGGAGCTGCCTTGACACCCTGATAAGCTTATTTATGGTCTCCACCATATGTACGGGTATACGTATGGTCCTCGCCTGATCCGCTATGGCTCTCGTAATGGCCTGACGGATCCACCAGGTGGCATAGGTCGAGAACTTGAATCCCTTCCTGTAATCAAATTTTTCAACTGCCTTTATAAGTCCCAGGTTTCCTTCCTGGATAAGGTCAAGGAAGAGCATTCCCCGTCCCACATAGCGCTTTGCTATTGAGACCACGAGCCTTAAATTTGCTTCCGCCAGCTTCTTCTTGGCTTCCTCGTCTCCCACTTCCATACGCTTTGCAAGCTCGATCTCCTCCTCCGCGGTAAGAAGAGGCACCTTTCCTATCTCCTTAAGGTACATCCTCACCGGATCCTCGATGGATACGGAATCCGGAACGGAGAGATCTATGTTCTCCACATCCGGTACTTCTTCCTCATCCTCATCATCAAGGTTCGGTTCCTCATCATCCTCATCCGGCTCATTGATCTTTAAGAGCTCCAGATTGTTCTGCTCAAGGACCTCCAGTATCCTTTCATACTGATCCTCATTGAGGGCAAAGCCGCTGAAAAAGTCATTGACCTCCTTATCCTCCAGGACGCCCTTCTTCTTTTTTCCGAGTTCTACCAGTTCCTTAAGCTTTTCCTCGAACTGTGCCTGTATATCCTCTGACATTTTCTTCTCCTCCCTATATTGTGATCCTCATCTTTTCCAGTTTTTCCAGCACCTTCTTTTCCTTAATGGTGCGGCTTATGGGGTCTTCATCATCATCGAAGGACTGTCTTTTTAAGCTGTCCTTCTTCACCTTTATTACCAGATCCGTAAGTGCATTTTCTCTTTCTGCGGTTGAAAGGGACGGATCCAGCCCCGTATCAAATATCTCCGCTATGAGCCTCTGTTCCTCCGGCTCCTCAAACCGGCTGACTATGGCTCCTATCCTTAGATCATTCTCTTCGATCTGCTTAAACAATTCTTCGGCGCAGGTCCTGAGTATCCCTTCGGAAAAGTCCCCGGGCTCTATAAAAGGCTTTATGGCGGGGTAAACCTTTTCCGGTTCGTCGCTTATGTAGGTTAAAAGGAGCTTCTGCGCTTCATTCACTCCCTTTTTTCCCGGAGGCGCTTTTTCCTCCCGGACCTTCGGCATCCATCTTTCGCCTGTGTTTCCTGCACCGGACAGCAGTTTTTCCTGTTCCACCGCCCTTTTCAGCATGCCGGGATCCATCATGTATTCCGTGGAAAAGGCCTCGGTGTAATTATTCCTTTCAATCTCGTTATCGATGGCCGAGAGCCGTTTTGCCATGCTCTGCTGGAAAAGAGTGCGTCCCTCGGGATCCGATATGTCATATCCCTTCTGCATGGTGTGGATCTCAAAGGAAAGACTCTGCTCCGCCTCATCTATCCTCTTCTGAAATTCCTCGGGGCCCAGAGCCTTGATAAATTCGTCCGGATCCTTATAGGGCTCCATATGTATGATCCTGGCTCTTATCCCCGCACCGTTAAGAATGGGGATGGCCCTCAGGGCCGCCTTTATGCCCGCAGCGTCGGAATCATAGGTAAGCCTTACGTCCTTTGTGTAGCGGCTTAAGATCCTCGCGTGATCCTCCGTAAAAGCAGTACCGAGACTTGCCACCGCCTCCGTGAAGCCGGCCTGATGGAGGCTTATGACATCCATATATCCCTCGCAGGCAATGAGATATCCCTTTCTGCTCTTTCTCGCCACATTTAGGCCGTAGAGGTTCTTACTCTTTTCAAAGACCAGGGTCTCCGGGGAATTTAGGTACTTCGGCTCCCCATCCCCCATGACTCTTCCTCCGAAGGCAATAACATGGTTATTTATATCCATGATGGGAAACATGACCCGGTTCCAGAACTTGTCCCTCATCCCTCGTTTTTCATCTGCATGAACAAGGCCCGCCGCCATGATCTCGCTGTCAGAGTAGCCCTTTTCCTTCAGATAGGAACAGATCTTATTATCCTTACCGGCGTACCCCAGACCAAAGGAACGCAGTGTTTCCGGCGAAAGCTTCCGTTTTAAGAAATACTCCATGCCGTATTTTCCCTCCGGGGATCTGAGCTCATTATAGTAAAAGGTGGCTGCATCCTTAAGGAGCGCCATTATCCTTTCCCTCTCCCTGGCTCGTTTTCTGCTTTCCTCCGAGCTCTGTGCCTCCGGAAGCTTTATGCCTGCCCTGTCAGCCAGGGCTTTAAGCGCCTCGGGAAAGGTCATGTTCTCGTAATTCATCATGAAGGAAATGACATTGCCCCCGGCTCCGCAGCCAAAGCAGTGATAGATCTGCTTTCCGGGAGAGACCACAAAGGAAGGGGTCTTTTCTCCGTGGAAGGGACAGAGTCCCTTATAGTTCACTCCCGCCTTTTTAAGCGTGACTGCCTGACCCACCACTTCCACTATGTCGCTCTTCATTCGGACTTCTTCAATTATCTCATCCGGATAGTACATATATCTTCCTATTTCCGCTTCCAGGGATAGGGAATGTACCTGTCCTCATAGAGGCTTATGGCGTATCTGTCTGTCATGGAGGAAATATAGTCGCAGACAATGATCTCCTTATCTTCTCCCCTTTCGGCAATAAGGGTGTAGTACTCTTCAGGCATTTCCTCCGGATTCCTGTTAAACCTTTCGTAAAGCGTCTCCACCAGACCCTCTGCCTTTCCCTCCTGGCTTTTAGCGGTCTTATTGGTGTAGACGGTTTCAAACATCCATTCCCTTAGATCCAGAAGGGCGCCATACATCTTCTCACTCATCCTGATATCGCCGGTACCATAGCTTTCACTTATGATATCCGTAACAAAGCTCTCCAGCCGCTCCGAAAGGGTGTTGCCTGCCACTTCCGCTATAGGCCCCGGCACTCTTTCATCCGGCAGTATACCGGCTCTCACCGCATCGTCGAGGTCGTGATGCATATAGGCTATCTTGTCCGAAAGCCTTACGACCTGTCCTTCCAGTGTCTTCGGCTTTCCTTCCATACCGTGATTCCTGATGCCGTCCAACACCTCTTTTGTGAGATTGAGACCTCTGCCGTCACGCTCTATGAACTTCACCACTCTCACGGACTGCTCCGCATGCTTAAAGCCATGAGAGCACACCCGGTTCAATGCCCTTTCCCCTGCGTGTCCGAAAGGTGTATGCCCGAGATCG
>CADBTX010000125.1 GCA_902797705.1 uncultured Lachnospiraceae bacterium
GATGCCCAGTAGCCCGATGCCATCCCTCCCTTTGAGGCGGATACCGCCACTACCGGGGTCCCGGTTTCCTTATACCAGGTATTTACAAAACTGGTGACAAGGCTCCCTCTCTTCAGATAAAAGTCATTCATTATCTCGGTATTCTCATAGATACCGAAGGGTTCCTCTATGGTATAGAGCCTTTCCGGATCGGACACCGCCCTGAACTCAGCTCCCGCTCCCTCCTGGATCTCAGGGGCCTCTTCAGCGTTTCCGCCGTAGCCGGACATATTGCTCTGTCCCGCAAAAACTATAAGGTCAACTTCCTTTTTCCCGTCAGCCTCGGATAGTTCCTCCGCCTCCTCGTTCTTCAGGTTCTTTTCGATCTCCCGGTCGATGTCCCGGACCGGTTCCTTTTCCGGATCATCAACCTTTATCTCCACAGGAACATCGGAAAGGATGCTTCCCTGAACGGTTCCGTTCCTCACGTTCATCTCATCAAAGGGATTTCCCTTCCAGGAAATGTATACCGCAGCCCCGCAGGAGATCACGGCCAAAAGGATAAGGAGCAGTATCATGACTTCCGCTGTCTTTTTTGTCTTACTCTTTCTTTTCAATGAAAATCTTTCTCGTTATGAAGTTATAGACCATCACAACGCCGGTGGCGAACATCTTCCCAAGAGTCTCCTTAAACTTCCAGAGAAGCCCGTTGAATCCGGTCTGCAGGAATGCCACATTGTCAAATACCGCAAGAACCCCAAGGATCAGCACCTCATTCAATGCAAGACCGATGAGGGACAGTACCGCAAATACCGTGAATTCCTTTTTTCTGTCCATGTTCTCGTCGTGGACGAAAACAAATTTCATGCTGGTAAAATAATTAAAAATAAGTGAAATGGTAAAGCCGAAGAAGGCAGCTATCGCCACCGTAGTCTTGGCATTCCCGAAGATCAGTATGATGACGGAGTAGATGGCGAAGTCGATAAGAAATGAAAGTCCTCCCACCACCCCGAATTTCAATATCTGTTTTAGCAATTTATTCATGACTATAGTATCCTGTTCAGTCTGACAAAGTCTCTGAGTGCGTTACGCCCTATGCTGAATATGCGCTTCATATTGATGGAGTTCACACCTCCCTGCCTCGGTCTGAAGGTTATGGGGATGTAACGGATGCTTCTTTCATGCTTTGTAAAAGCCACAGAGAGGAGCACGTTCGTAAGGAAATAATCCTTCGGCACGTAACGGATCTCCCTCTTCAATGTCTCTGCCTTCATGAGGCGGTAAGGGGTATTGGCGTCCTCCACCCAGACATGGAAGCAGATGAACACGGTAAGCTTCAATATCTTTGTGACAAAGACTCTGGAAATACCGTCCTGTCTGCTCCTTCTCGAGCCTATGACCATGTCATAGTGCTTCCTGCAGCGGTAGAATTCATCAAATTCCTCAGGCCTCGTCTGTCCGTCGGAATCGGTCTGGAAAACGTAGTCCGCACCCTCCGACAGGGCATATTTATAACCTGTAAGTATCGCTGCCCCGTGGCCGGCGTTTTCCTTGTTGATGATGATGAGCTGTGGACGGTTCTTCTCAGCTTCCTTAAGCACCTTCAAGGTGTCGTCCCGGCTCCCGTCATTTACGATAACGAGCCTCGAAGCCTCACCTGCCATTACGGCTATGGGATACCATTCGTCCACCACCCGTCCTATATTCGCTTCTTCATTATAGGCAGGGATCACGATATATAATTTATCCTGCATATCCTTCTTCTCTCTTTTCCCTTAAAACTAACGACAGTATATATAGTATCAGATATCCGTAGTACAGGAGTGCCGAAACAAAAACGGTACTCTCCCCCTCTCCCAGAAACCTCTGGAGAAAGAAGAAATAGATCACATTTATCCCATACATCAAAAGAAAAAGCTTATGGTTAACTCTCTTGTCGCCAAACCAGGTTCCCGCTGCTATCGGGATCAGCATAAAGAAATCGTATATCCTGTGATAGGTCATGATGAGGCTGAAGAGGATAAGGAGAGCAAATATACTGTTGTCCTCTCCCTCCTTAAACCTGAAGGCCGCTGCAATGAGCCCCAGCATTATGATAAGGGTCAGGGCAAGGCTCCACCCCGCTCCGCCTGTCAGGGCTCCTATGTCTATGGAGCCTTCTCCCGCAAGGGCTGACGCCACCTTCAAAGGCAGTATCACCATATCCGTAACGGGGCTCTTCAGCATCACGGCCCCGGCCACAGTCCCCAGGGCATGGGGGATAAGAGATATCACAAATTCCTTATACTTCCTCTTGTAAAGGAAATACACTGCCAGCGGAGCCGTAAGAGTATATTTGAAATATGACACCGAAAGGGCCAGTCCTGACAGGACCTTATGATCCTTATCCGACAGCCATACCGAAAGCAGGAAAAAACAGAAGGAAAAGAGACTGTGCTGTCCCACTCCGATCTGATTCCTCCAGGGAGTGCCCGCTATCATAAGGAGCATCAGGATATTGAAAACATCCCCGTCGGCTTTCTTAAAAAAGGTCTGCTTCAGGAGCAGGATTATAGCCGCCGTAAAGCAGAGATTAAGCAATAGCCACAGCACCCTTGCCGCGGAAAAGGGCAGAAAGGTCATGGGGAAAAGCAGCATTAAAAGGCTCGGAAACTGATTCGCCTCCACCTTCTGCGGTGCCCCCGCTTCCTCAAAGATCCTGAAGAAATCCGCGGCAGGCCCGGTCTCTGCCGCCCCGGCAGGCTCAAGGCTCTCCAAATACGGATTGATACCGCTCCGTAATAAAAGAGCGGCATCATATTGGAAATCCTGGCTGTAGCGCAGGGCATTCCTTGCTCCCTGGAATGCCGAGACTGCAGCCATCAATATTAAGATCAGATAAAGTGCTGTTTTAACGCTTTTTTTCATGAAGGATGATCTAAGCCAGTTTGTTTATAACGTCTGCCCTAAGCTCCTCCAGTTTCTTTTCGGAGTCCTCAAGGCTCGTGCCCTTTACTCCCATATAGAACTTGATCTTGGGCTCCGTTCCGGAAGGACGGACGCAGCACCAGGAATTATTGTCCAGATCAAAGTAGAGGACGTTTGATGAAGGAAGCCCGGTCTTCTTCTCCTCTCCGGTCTCCATGTCAACGGCCTTGTCAGCCTTGTAATCCCTGAATTCCCTTACCTTCAGCCCGGCGAATTCCTTTGGAGGCTCCTTCCTTATCCGCTCCATTATACTCTGTATCTCTTTCGCTCCGTCTATTCCCTTAAGAGTGACTGTATGTATGCCCTCTCTGTAATAGCCGTACTTCTTGTAGATATTCAGCATCTGGTCCCAGACAGTGATCCCTTCCTTCTTGCAGAAGGCCGCGGTCTCAGCGAGACACATCACTGCATCCACCGCATCCTTGTCTCTGGCGTGGGTTCCCACGAGACAGCCGTAGGACTCTTCATAGCCGAATACATACTCATGGTCTCCCTTTTCCTCAAACCACTTGATCTGCTCTCCGATGTACTTGAATCCGGTAAGGACTTCTATCAGTGTCTGTCCGTATTCCTCAGCTATGGGATCTATCATGTTTGAAGACACTATGGTCTTTATCACCGCCCCGTTTGAAGGAAGCTTTCCAGTCTTTTTCAGTTCTCTCATGCGGTACTCTGCAATGAGGATACCTGACATATTTCCGGTGAATGGCATGTATTCGCCGGTAGCTGAATCCTTTGCATAGATTCCAAGACGGTCCGCATCGGGATCCGTAGCCATTACGATATCCGCATCCTTTTCCTTTGCAAGCTTAAGAGCCAGTGTAAAGGCCTTGGGATCCTCGGGATTCGGATACTCAAGGGTGGTAAAGTCGGGATCCGGCTCCTCCTGCTCCGGTACCACATAGACATTCTCAAATCCCAGTTCCCGTAAAACACGTCTCACAGGCACATTTCCGGTGCCGTGGAAGGGTGAATACACGATCTTTATATCCTTTGACATCTCTTTTATGATGTCCGGGTGGATGATGAGCTTCTTTAATTCCTCGATGTAAATATCGTCTATTTCTTTTCCGATAACGTTGTAAAGACCCTTTGACTTTGCTTCATCCAGGTCCATGGTCTTTGCTTCGCTGAAATCCTTTATGGCAGCCACGCAGTCAACTATATCCGTGTCCCTGGGGGAAGTCACCTGGGCGCCGTCCTCCCAGTAAACCTTGTAACCGTTGTATTCCGGAGGATTGTGGCTGGCTGTCACAACTATCCCCGCCGTGCAATGAAGATGACGAAGTGCGAAGGAAAGCTCGGGAGTGGGCCTTAATGCGTCAAACACATAGGCCTTTATCCCGTTTGCCGCGAGGCAGAGAGCCGCAACATCCGCAAACTCGGGAGACATTCTCCTGCAGTCGTAGGCTATGGCCACGCCCTTGTCCCCGGTGCCCTCTTTCAGGATATAATTGGCAAGGCCCTGGGTCGCTCTTCTGACGGTGTATACGTTCATGCGGTTGGTACCTGCCCCGATAACGCCTCTTAAGCCTCCGGTACCAAACTCCAGATCCTTATAGAAACGGTCCTGTATCTCGTTCTCATTTCCCTTTATGCCTTCAAGTTCCTTTTTCGTATCGGCATCAAAGTAATCATCCTTTAACCAATACTCGTAACTCTTCATGTAATCGTTCATACCTTCACCTCTTTTTTGTTTTTCATACCCAACGCATTGAATCCAATGCAAGTCGATTATAACACATTTATGACTACTGCACCATCGGAGCGGGACTTGCCTTAAGGGTGTAATTGCTGTGATCCAGGGAGAAATTGATATTGTAATAAGGGTCTCCCTTATCTAAGACCTCCTTCCACTTTTCCCTGAAATGCTCAGCCTCTCTATTGTACCGTTCCTCCTTCTCCTTATCGGCTCCGCTCACATCATCCCCTCTGGACAGGCTCTCGTAATGGAAGAGCTCGGCAAAGGGAGTAAATACGTTTAAGAGGCCCTCTTCCCTGAGCCTTAAGCAGAAGTCCACGTCATTTAAGGCCACCGCAAAGCTTTCGTCAAAACCGTTGAGCCTCTCATAATCGGATCTCTTTACCATAAGGCAGGCCCCGGTCACCGCAGACACATTCTGGGCATAACAGAGCCTTCCCATATATCCCAGGTTCTCCCAGGACAGCCGGTAATGGGTATGCCCCGCAGTCCTGTGTGCCCCGAGTCCGATAACTATGCCGGCATGCTGGATGGTACGGTCCCCGTAGTAGAGCTTGCTTCCCACGGCTCCCACATCCTCTCTCTGGGCATACATCAGCATGTTTTCGATCCAGTCCCGGCTTATGACCTCCGTATCGTTATTTAGAAGGAGTATCATATCTCCCCCGGACTTTGACACCCCGAAATTCACAAGCTTCGAGAAATTAAAGCCCTCATCTTCTGCGGCCTCGTATTTCACGACCCTGGCGAAGGGGGATTTTTCTATTTCC
>CADBTX010000126.1 GCA_902797705.1 uncultured Lachnospiraceae bacterium
AAAGAAGCAGTTAAAGAAGAGATCAGAGAAGAGATACCTGAAGAGGTATTTGAAGAGGAAAAGGCTGAGAAGGAATTGACGGCTCCGAAGGAAGAACCCGGGGAGAAGAAGGAGCCTGTCAAAGCCGAAACGCCTGTTGTCAGGACCGATATCCTGAGAAAATCTACTGAAACGGAGAGAGATACATTGAGTGAGGGTAAGGAGACAGCTGCCGGTATGATGACCGATGGCATGCCGGAGTTTTTAAGGAGCGCCAATTCCACCATAAGGAGGGACGGGCCCTATAAGAATTACAGCGGGAACGCGGATGTTCTCCGCCATAAGAAAAGAGAACCGGAGGGGACCAGAGCCCGCAGGGCAAAAAGATCCAAACAGAGATCAAAGGAAAGGAGCGAGGGTATCCTTTCAACGGAGACCATTTCGCTTATCGCTCTTGTCATCATCCTCGGAACCATATTTTTCTGTGCCATGAAACATGTGGAAATGAGACAGCTGTCCATTCCCATTCTTCTCGTGACCGTGATAATAACCATAATAATGGGAGTGCTCTTAGGGGATACTCCCGCGTATGTTACCCTTATAGTAGTTGCGCTTATCATAATAGCGGGAGCCGTTACCGGCATGCTGTCGGAGGTACTGACCGGTGCCCTTTTCTTTCTCGGTACCGTACTTGCCATTAAAGGAAGATTTGAGTGAATATGAGATTATGGGGCGGCAGATTTGAAAATGAGACGGATCAGGAGGCATTTCTTTTTAATGCTTCCATATCCTTTGATAAAAGGCTTATCAAAGAGGACATTGAGGGCAGCATAGCTCACGCAGGAATGCTCGGGAAATGCGGCATCATTCCGGAAGAGGATTCAAAAGCCATAATTGACGGACTTAAAGGGATCCTTAGGGATATTGAAAGCGGAGGCCTGGAGATTGATGAAAGCTCAGAGGATGTTCACAGCTTTGTGGAATCCGTTCTGACGGAGAGGATCGGAGAGCCGGGAAAGAGGCTCCATACCGGCCGCAGCCGTAATGACCAGGTAGCCCTGGACATGAAGCTATATGTGAGGAACAGGATCCTGAATCTGGACATGGGGCTCTTTCATCTTGAAAATGCCCTGTTTAAGATTATTCTGGACAATACGGAGACCTATATGCCGGGCTTTACCCATCTTCAGAAGGCTCAGCCCGTTTCTCTTTCCCATCATATGGGAGCCTATTTTGAAATGTTCATGAGAGACAGGAGGAGGCTTAAGGATATCTATGAGAGCACCGCGTACTGTCCTCTTGGATCCGGGGCTCTGGCAGGTACTACCTATGCTCTTGACCGGGATATGACCGCACGTGAGCTGAAATTTACCGGAGGTCCCACAAGGAACAGCATGGATTCCGTATCCGACAGGGACTATGTGATCGAGCTTCTTTCGGCCCTTTCCACAGTGATGATGCATCTCTCCAGATTTTCCGAGGAGATAATAATCTGGAACTCCAACGAATATTCCTTTGTGGAAATAGATGACCGTTATTCAACTGGCTCCAGCATTATGCCCCAGAAAAAAAATCCGGATATAGCGGAGCTTGTAAGGGGGAAGACCGGAAGGGTCTACGGAGCGCTTATATCGATGCTCACTACCATGAAGGGTATACCTCTTGCCTATGACAAGGATATGCAGGAGGATAAGGAACTCACCTTTGATGCCATTGACACTGTCCTTGATTCCTTAAAGCAGTTTACCGGAATGGTGGAAACCTTAAAGTTCAATAAGGACGTTATGGAGAGAAGTGCCATGAAGGGCTTTACCAACGCCACGGATGCAGCGGATTATCTGGTAAAACGCGGCATGCCCTTCAGAGACGCCCATTCCGTCATAGGAGCGCTGGTGCTTAAGTGCATTGCGGAGGGCAAGGCATTGAACGACCTTTCCATAGATGAGTGGAAGGAAGGGTCGGAGCTCTTTGAAGATGATATCTATGATGCCGTGAGTCTCAGGACCTGTGTGGAGAGCAGGGTGACTTTCGGAGCTCCGGGACATGAGTCCATGGAGAAGATCATTGAGATATACAGGGAGTATCTGGATCACGGGACAATGAAGGACCGGGTATAAGGATACAGGGAGGAGGATTTATGGAAAAATTAAGAGCAGCGATACTTGGCGGCACCGGAATGGTGGGACAGAGGTTTATAGCCCTGCTCCATGACCATCCCTGGTTTGAGGTGAAGGTCATTGCGGCCAGCCCGAGAAGCGCGGGAAAAAGATATGAGGACGCAGTGGGAGGCAGATGGAAACTGGAAGTTCCCATGCCTGAGGAAGTAAAGGACATCGTAGTAAAGGATGTCAGCGATGTGGAAAATGTGGCAAAGGATGTGGACCTTTGTTTTTCCGCAGTGGATATGACAAAGGATGAGATCCGCTCCATTGAGGAAGCCTATGCAAAGACGGAAACTCCCGTGATAAGCAATAACTCCGCCCACAGATGGACAGAGGATGTGCCCATGATCATTCCCGAGATCAATCCCTCTCATGCGGAGATAATAGAAGCCCAGAAGAAGCGTCTTGGGACAAAAAGAGGATTTATAGCAGTTAAACCCAACTGTTCCATACAGTCATATACTCCGGTTTTCTACGCCTGGAGGGAATTTGAGCCCTACGAAGCCGTGGTTTCCACATATCAGGCCATATCGGGTGCCGGAAAGACCTTTAAGGACTGGCCCGAGATGGAAGGGAATGTGATCCCCTATATCGGTGGTGAGGAAGAAAAGAGCGAGAAGGAGCCCCTTAAGGTATTCGGTCACATTGAAGGTGACAGGATAGTGAATTACGAGGGCTTAAAGATCACCTCCCAGTGTATAAGAGTGCCTGTTCTTTACGGCCATACAGCTTCTGTTTTTGTAAAGTTTAAGAAGGATCCCACGAAGGAGGAACTGATATCCGCCATGGAATCCTTCTCCGGAGAACCCCAGAAATTAGGTCTTCCTTCAGCTCCAAAGCAGTTCATAAAGTACCTTACGGAGGATAACCGTCCCCAGGTACAGCTGGATGTTAATTATGAGAATGGCTTCGGTGTAACGGTGGGAAGGCTTCGTCCCGACAGCGTATACGACTGGAAATTCGTGGGACTTTCCCACAATACCGTCCGGGGTGCGGCAGGAGGCGGAGTTCTCTGCGCCGAGCTCCTTAAGGCAAAGGGATATATCTGAAAAGGACTGACCTGAATCTATGTTATTAGCTATTGATATGGGAAATACAAATATAGAGGTGGGGGTCATCGATGATGAGAAGATCCATTTCACCGAGCGTATTTCCACGGATATTGCAAAGACCGAGCTGGAATATGCGGTGATCCTGAAGACAGTCATGGAGATCCACGGTATCGATCCCACCCTTGTAGACGGCTCCATCATCTCTTCGGTGGTGCCGCCCCTTACCCATATCATGAAGCAGGCGGTAAGGAAGCTTGTGCGTAATATAAATCCCATGGTGGTGGGAGCCGGGTTAAAGACCGGTCTCAATATCAAGATGGACGATCCCCGGACCATGGGCGCTGATCTTGTGGTGGATTCCGTAGCCGCCATGACGGAGTACGGAGCCCCCTCCATTGTTGTGGATATGGGCACTGCCACTACCATAACTGTCATTGACAAAAATAAAAGCTATATCGGCGGCGTTATCGTGCCCGGAGTCAGGACCTCGCTGGAGGCGCTGGTTTCGGATACCTCACAGCTTCCCAGAGTAAGCCTCTCCGCTCCGAAAAATTATATCTGCACCAATACCGTTGACTGCATGAAAAGTGGTATAATAAACGGGCAGGCATCCCTGGTGGACGGCATGATAGAAAGGTTCGAGGAAGAACTGGGGTACAAGACCACGGTTGTGGCCACGGGAGGCCTCTGCAAGGTCATCATTCCCAAGTGCCGGCATGAGATCATAATAGATAACGCCCTTATGATGAAGGGATTAAAGGTCATCTATGACAAGAACAGATCCAGGAATTAAATATGATAAAGAAATTTGAGAGACTGGACCGGGAGATCCTGAGGAAGAGCAATGTTCTCACATATTGTGTGGATACGATGAAACTTCCTGACGGACAGAAGGTAAAATATGATATAATGCTTCATAACGGAGCTTCCGCAGTGGTAGCTGTTACCAATGACAATAAGATCGTCATGGTGAAGCAGTACCGTTTCAGCTTTGACAGGGTGACTCTGGAGGTCCCCGCAGGGAAAAGGGATGGTGACGAGGATTTCGCTGTGGCGGCGAAAAGGGAGCTTCTGGAAGAGACCGGCTATGAATGCGGAAAGATAGAGCCCTTTATCACCATAGATACCGCCATTGCCTACTGTGATGAGGAGATAAAGGTATATCTCGCCACAGATCTGAAGAAGACGGGAAAGCAGCATACGGACTTCGATGAATTCATTGAAGTCGGAGAGTATGAGCTAAGCGATCTTATAAAGATGATATTTGATCACAAGATAAGGGATTCAAAGACAATAGCCTGTATCATGGC
>CADBTX010000127.1 GCA_902797705.1 uncultured Lachnospiraceae bacterium
CTTACAATGGTAGTACCAACAGGGAAAAGGAGAATCTTCTAAATTTATGGGTATAGTTGACGAGGTAAGGGAAAAGTTTTCGGAATTGTTCGGGTCTGACGGGGATATAAGGACCTATTTTGCCCCGGGGAGAGTAAATCTCATCGGTGAGCATACCGATTATAACGGGGGGCATGTCTTCCCCTGCGCGCTGTCCATGGGAAACTACGCAGCCGCAAGAAAAAGGGATGACGATAAGGTGCGATGGTTTAATATGACCTATCCGGATAACGGAGTTGTGGAGACCTCCATACGGGATCTGAAGCCAAACGATAACGGCATCTGGTACGACTATCAGCTGGGGGTGATCTGGGCCCTTGAGGAGAAGGGTTACAGGCTTCCGTCCGGCTATGACATGGTGATGAAGGCGGATCTGCCGGCGGGCAGCGGGCTTTCGGCTTCGGCCTCCATCGAGGAGCTCTGCGCGGTAATATGCAGGGATCTCTTTGGACTTGACATCACCATGGTGGATTGCGCCTTGTTCGGACAGTATTCCGAGAACAAATATAACGGGATGAACTGCGGGATCATGGACCAGTTTGCTTCTGCCATGGGAAAGAAGGATCACGCCGTATTCCTTGACACTGCAACCCTTGAATACGACTATGTGCCTCTGAATCTAAAAAATGAGAAGATAGTCATCGTGAACAGCTGCGTAAAACATTCACTGGCGGGAAGCGCCTACAATGACAGGCGACGTGACTGCGAGGAGGCTCTTAAGGAAATACAGGCAGTAAAGGATGTTAAAACTCTCGGAGACCTGAATGAAGAGGAATTCGAGGAGGTGAAGGGAGCCATCTCAGACCCTGTCAGGGTGAGAAGGGCCCATCATGCAGTGTATGAGAACCAAAGGACCATAAAGGCAGTTGATGCCCTTAAAAACGGGGATATGGAGGCCTTTGGGAAACTCATGAAGGAATCCCATATCTCCCTTCGGGATGATTATGAGGTGTCCTGCAAAGAACTGGATATCCTGGCTGAAGAGGCCTGGAAGACAGAAGGCTGCATAGGTTCCAGGATGACCGGGGGCGGCTTTGGCGGATGTACGGTTTCCATAGTAAAGGAAGAAGCGCTTGACAGCTTCAAGAAAACGATTTCTGAAAACTACAGGGCCAGAAGCGGGAAAACCTGCGAGATCTATATCGCAGACGCCGCGGACGGAGCAGGAAGGATAGGATGAGGGAGATCATTTGGGAAAGATAATCCAGTGGGTCATTCTTGTGATCCTGATCCTTCTGTCGGCTTTTTTCTCCGGATCCGAGACGGCACTCACAAGCGCAAATAAAATAAAGCTTCGCTCTCTTGAGGGCAAGGATCCCCGGGTCAAACGGCTTCTGAAGATACATGACGAATCCGTAAAGATGCTGTCGGCAGTCCTCATAGGGAATAATATCGTAAATATGGCGGCCTCTGCCCTGGCTACGGTGATCGCCATCAGGATAAATTTAAGCGTGGGGATCATGACCCTTATCATGACGGTGCTTATCCTTATTTTCGGAGAGATCACTCCGAAGAGTCTGGCTGCGGCACATCCGGAGCCCATTGCCCTGGCGGTGTCAGGGATCATTTCCGCTCTTATGTGGATATTTACCCCTGTTATATTTGTGATAAATCTCCTGGCCTCCTTTGTGCTGAAACTCTTTGGGATAGATCTTATGGGCAAAAAGGATGCATTGACGGAGAGTGAGCTTAGAACCTTTGTGGATGTAAGCCACGAGGACGGTGTCATTGAGAAGTCGGAAAAGAAGATCATAAATAACGTGGTGGATTTTGGCGACAGCAGGGCCAGAGACATCATGATACCGCGTATAGACGTGAGTCTCATAAATATCAATGCCTCCCTGGAGGACGTTTCCGCAAAGTTCGCAGAGGGACTGTATTCCAGACTCCCCGTTTTTGCAGAGGATACGGATAATATCGTTGGGATCCTGAATATGAAGGATGTGTTTTTCGCCGATAAGGAGAATTTCCGCATAAGGGATGTCATGAGGGATGCCTGGTATACCTATGAGATGAAGAGGACCAATGAGCTCCTTATGGATATGAAGAAAAACTCCGTCACCATGGCCATAGTGCTGAATGAGTACGGTGCCGCTGAGGGCATAATCACCATGGAGGATCTTCTGGAGGAGATAGTCGGGGAGATCCGGGATGAATATGACGATGACGAGATAGATCTTATCCGGTCCATTGACAAGCATGACAGGGAATTTGATGTGGACGCCGGGGTTAAGCTGGACGATCTGAACGACGCCCTTGGAACAGACTTTGAATCTGAGGACTACGACTCACTGGGAGGTCTTGTAATAGAAAAACTGGATCATCTCCCCATGGCCGGGGAAAAGTGCGAGATAAAGGGTGCCCGTTTTGAAGTCATAAGTACGGGGAAGAACAGGATCGAGAGAGTGAAGATCATTCTTCCGGAGCCTGCTGTTCCGGAGGATAGCTTAAGCCCAACTTCTTAAATACCATCTTCTGGTAAAGGGGCATGAATATCAGGGCGAGAATGAAACCGAGTATCAGACCCGGAAACAGGGAACCCAATACCATAACGTGGAAGGGAGGCAGCTGCGAAGCGGACGACGCGGGGAGCATCAGCCTTACCAGAGTAACCATGGCTACGGTAAGTACAGGGGTGAAGATGATATCGGAAATAAGGCTTGAAACTATCTTTACGCCTGCACTGCCGGGTTTAAGGTTTTTTGTCGCAGAGGAAGTTATGGGCCCCATCGGAACAAAATATCCGATGACAAAGCTCAGTGCAGTGCTTGCTCCAAAAGTGACAAGGAACAGGATCAGGGTAAAGTGCCCTGAAAGAATATTTTCAAATAGGGACAGGAAGAAACTCATGGTGATACCCATGTAGATACTGATCTGAAGACCTGCCTTTTTCGCTGTTTCATAACCCATTTTCTCTACCTCACTTTTGCTATGATAACACACATATCGCGGAAATAACAAATCATTATCGCCTGTTTGCAGAAAAAACTCCTTTATAATACAATATGTTTTATGGAAACAACGGTCATAAGCTTTGCCAATAACAAGGGGGGATCCGGAAAGACCACCACCTGCTCTAATGTGGCCTATTGCCTGGCGGAAAGAGGAAACAGGGTTCTTGTTATAGACTGCGACATGCAGATGAATCTCTCTCTTTCCTTTCTGGATGAAGACAGGGTAATGGCCTTTGATGCGGGAGAAAACAATGTATTTCATCTCCTGTCGGAGAAAAGGGACATAAGGGATCTCATAGTTCAAACTCCTTATGAGAGACTTGATATAGTGCCATCCTCCATCCGCTTGAGCGAAATAGAGGAGACACTGTATGGCATGGGAGGAAAGACCGA
>CADBTX010000128.1 GCA_902797705.1 uncultured Lachnospiraceae bacterium
AGCTTCACCGCCTCATTTATCGCCGCATGAGCGGGGACGGAATCCAGAAAGAGTATCTGATATATGCCCATCCTCAGTATATTCCTGATCACAGGCTTTAATTTAGAGCTCTTAACATTGGAAAAGCGGTCGATCACATGATCCAATGTGATCCGCCGCTCCACTGTTCCCTCAGAGAGTTTCTTGATAAAGGCCCTGTCCTCAACCTTAAGTCTGTGGTCTTCAAGAACATCCTTTATCAGAAGGTTTAGCTTCTCTTCTGTTTTTTCCTGTTTAATAAGTATCTCCAGAACATAGAGCCGGAGATCGTTTCCCTTGTCAGTCACGCCGACGGTTTCCTCCGAACAGTAATATCAGCCTCAACAACTGTAATATGGATGTAGCCGCAGCCGCCACATAGGTAAGGGCAGCCGCCGAAAGAACCTTTTTCGTGCATACAAGCTCATCCTGGGAAAGAATGCCGTCATTTTCAAGCTGAACAAGAGCCCTGTGGCTGGCATTGAACTCCACCGGAAGAGTGACGAGCTGGAATAATACAGCAAGTGAGAACATCCATATTCCTACGGAGATAAAAGTCTGGCCCATCCTTCCCATAAACAAACCTATCATGATAATGGGCAGTCCCAGCTTGGAACCGAAATTAGCCGCAGGCACAAGGGCCGATCTTATGCTGAGAGGAACATACCCGTCAGCATGCTGCATCACATGCCCACACTCATGGGCCGCCACACCGATAGCAGCCACAGAGAAGGAACCGTATACGGAATCGGAAAGATTCACTGTCTTCGAAGAGGGATTGTAGTGATCCGTAAGCTCTCCGCCGATATGCTGCACCCGGACATCACTTATAGTATTTCTTCTCAGGATCTCCTCCGCTGCCTCCGCCCCGGTTATCCCGCTGCCCGATCTCACCTGTGAATATTTCCTGAAGGTGGACTTAACATGGGCAGATGCTGCAAGGGATAAAATAGCACCTATTATTACAAGAATATATGTCCCATTGTATGTAAGGGAATATAAGCCCATTGGATAATACATGTTACGATACTCCTTTCATTTTCGGATGACAGAGCTGTCATCTTCCTAAAATCTCACCTGCTTTTATCGAATTTCCCAGTAGAAAGTCATGGCATTTCATCCTTTTCTTCCCCTCCAGCTGCAATTCTTCGATAACAAGTGAGCCTTTACCGCACTTAACGGTAAAACCTGATTTTGTAATACTTGTTATTTCTCCATTATTTTTAATATCTGGTGTAATATCGTCCTTTGTAACGGATGCTTTCCATATTTTCAGGGTCTTTTTTCCCAAAAAAGTATAGGCACTGGGCCAGGGATCCATGGCCCTGATAAGACGCTCTAAATATTCCGCCTCCAGGGAGAAATCCAAACGTCCGCTATCTTTTTTCAGCATTCCGGCATAGGAGGATCTTTCCCCATCCTGCTTAAGGGCTGTCAGCTTTCCGTCCCTGATGAGAGGAAGAGCTTCCACCACAAGGGAGGCTCCCAGATCCGAGAGTTTGTCAAAAAGACTCCCCCCCGTTTCATCATCTGCAATAGGGATGCTCCGCTGTAAAAGAATATCCCCCGTATCCAGGCCTTCATCCATCCGCATTATAGTAACGCCCGTTTCTTTTTTCCCATCCAATATGCTCTGCTGTATGGGAGCAGCCCCTCTGTATTCCGGAAGAAGAGAAGCGTGGATATTGATACATCCGTACTCCGGTATTTCCAGCACCTCCTTCGAAAGGATCTGGCCGAATGCCGCAACTACAATGATGTCCGGCTTCTCCTCCCTGATACGGGAAACCGCGGCTTCCTCCTTAAGCTTTTCCGGCTGAAAGACTTCTATGCCATGCTCCAGAGCGCACTTTTTAACCGGGGATCCGGAGATCTCCTTTCCCCGTCCTCTCTCCCTGTCAGGCTGTGTCACCGCCATGGTGACATCTTCCCCGGCTTCTATCAGTTTTTCAAGGGCAGCGGAAGCAAAATCCGGTGTCCCCATAAAGACCACTCTCATTCTTCACTGTCCCCATCCTGGTCAGCAGCTTCCATCTCTTCTACATTATGTAAACCGTCTTCTGCCATATCAACATAGAGCCTGCCTTCCAGATGGTCCAGTTCATGACAGATGGCTCTGGCCATAAGTTCCGTTCCCTCCAGCTCCTGCTGCTTCATATCCTCGTCGTAGTAGACCACCTTTGCATAATTCGGTCTGGTGACGATCCCGTATTTTCCGGGAACGGAAAGACAGCCCTCATTTCCCCGCTGCTCTCCGCTGGTCTCAATGATCTTCGGATTTATCAATACATGGGGGTCATCTCCCAGATCAATAACTACTATCTTTTTCAATATTCCAACCTGTGGAGCAGCCAGTCCTACGCCATCTGCTTCATACAGGGTCTCAAACATATCATCTATCAATTCCCTTACCCTGGGGGTCACCTCTTTAACCTCCCGGCAGGGCTTTAAGAGAATCTCATCTCCGATCTCTCTTATCTGTCTCAATGCCATTTAACTTACCTCGGTTTTATCATCTTTCATTGGGGATCAAAATCATATGAAACGATCGTCCCGTATCTCATCTCTTTCCGCCTGTCGTTCTCCAGTTCTTCCCTGATGCCTGACAGGACCTCATAATCCGGATCCTTTACATACAGTACATAGCGGAAAACATCCTTTATCTTCGAGATATTGTCCGGCGCGGGACCTATTACGCTTCCGTTCCTGTCTTCACGGGACCTTAGATACTCTCCCGCCACTTTCGAAAGCTTCTCCGCCTCTTCATTTACCGCTTCCTCTCTTTTTCCTTCCACAAGGACCTTGAGGAGATGGGAAACCGGCGGATATGACATAAGTTCCCGGAACATTATCTCTTTCGAATAAAACATATTATAATCCTGTTGGGCTGCGGCTTCAATACTGTAATGCTCCGGCGAATAGGTCTGTATCACCACTTCCCCCGGGGTTACGCCCCGTCCTGCTCTTCCCGCCGCCTGGGTCAGAAGGTCAAAGGTCCGTTCCGCCGACCTGAAATCGGAAGCGTTTAAGGAAAGGTCCGCAAGTATCATTCCCACAAGGGTGACTCCTGGAAAATCATGTCCCTTCACTATCATCTGGGTCCCGATCAGGATATCCGCCCTGCGGTCCTTAAAGCAGGACAGTATCTCATCATAGGCCTCCTTCTTTTTCACCGTATCCCCGTCCATCCTCAGGACCCGGGCCCCGGGAAAAAGCTTTTTCACTGCCTCCTCCACCTGCTCGGTTCCGGCCCTCATGCCTCCGATATACTTTGAACCGCACTCGGGGCAAAGACTCACGTTCTTTTCTCTGTATCCGCAGTAGTGACAGGTGAGGTATCCGTCTCTGTGGGAGGTCAGGGAAACATCGCAGTGGGGACATTTGATCACGTGTCCGCACTTCCTGCAGCTTATGAACCCGGAATAGCCTCTCCGGTTCAGGAAAAGCATTATCTGCTCCTTCTTTTCAAGCCTGTCAGCCATTAGTTCCCTTAAGACCGAGGAAAACATGGTCTTATTACCCCGGGCAAGCTCAGCTCTGAGATCCGTCACCGTGACATGGGGCAGACTGCCTCCTGTGGGACGGCTCTCCATCGTGAACAGCCGGTACTCCCCCCTTCTCGCCCTGTACTCCGAATCCACGGAGGGGGTGGCTGAACCCAGGACCAGAGAAGCCCCCGCAAGAAACGCTCTCTTCTCAGCGGTCTCTCTTGCATGGTACTTCGGCATATTATCGGCCTTGTAACTGTTCTCATGCTCCTCATCAATGATTATCACCCCCAGATTATTGAAGGGAGTAAAAAGGGCCGATCTGGGGCCTATCATCACGTCGATCTCGTTATTTTTTGCTCTTTCAAACTGGTCATAGCGCTCACCCGGAGACAGGCGGCTATGCATGTAGGAGACCCTGTCAGCGAATCTCTCATGGAAACGCATCACGGTCTGGAAGGTCAGGGCGATCTCCGGGATCAGCATTATGGCCTGCTTTCCCTGCCTTACAACATGATCGATCATCTCAATATAAACATGGGTCTTTCCGGAGCCTGTAACCCCTCTTATAAGAAAGGTATCCCTTAATCCCATATCGTAATCGCGGCAGAAGCTGTCGTATATTTTCCTCTGCTCCTCGGAAAAACCGCTTATTCCCGACTTTTCCCCCGCGCGGATGCCGGGATTCCTGTATTTCTTACTCTTTTCCTGACTTAGATAGCCCATGTCCTCCAGGGCTTTAATAACACCATTACTGATATTCAGCTTCCCGCGTAAAAGGGATGCGTCTATCTCGCCCGATTCCGCCAGTGCATTTAAGGCTCTCTCCCTGGCGATATTATGCTTCCTTCCGAATTCCCGGGCCGCTTCCTTAAGCTCCTCCGGACTTTTTAGCGGAACTATGTTCACGCTCTCCCTGACCCTCACAGCTTTTTTCACCGGGAAAACAACCTTAAGAGCCTGGGAAAGGGTTCCCCCGTAGTGATTTTTTATCCAGAATGCAAGAGCCAGGAGTTCTTCCTCCGCCCCCTTCTTTTCAGACGTCCCCTCCACGCTGATTATGTCCTTGATACGGCTCTCATCGATCTCCGGCTTATCCGTAAGGGAAAGCACATAGCCCCGTACGGTCCTTGCCCCCTTTCCGAAAGGCACCTTAACCGGAACACCGGGAACCACAAGAGATCCAAGGGTTCCCGGTATTCTGTACTGAAATGTCTTATCAAGTTTTTCAAGAGAAATATCGATTATTATATTTGCGAAAACGGACATAACTCACTTTCCAATGTCTGTGTCCCGAATCTCATCCCTTTTCAGAATCCAGGATCTCACGGATCAGCACTCTTTCGTCCATGGGATATTTTACCCCTTTTATCTCCTGGTAGTCCTCATGCCCCTTACCCGCAAGGATGATAAGGTCTCCCTTCCTCCCGTTCCTTATGGCGTAGGCAATTGCTTCCTTCCTGTCCTCGATACGGATGTAATCTCCGCCGGTCTTTTTTATGCTTCCTTCTATATCGTCGATAATAGCTGAAGGATCTTCATAACGGGGGTTATCGGAGGTTATGATGGTCAGATCCGCATATTTTCCGGACACCTCTCCCATCTCATATCTCCTGCTCTTTGCCCTGTTTCCACCACATCCGAAGACCGAGATCAGACGTCCGGGTTCATATTTCCTTAGGGATCTTAAGAGGCTCTCAAGAGCCATGGCATTATGAGCGTAGTCAATGATCAGACTGAATTCATCAGAAACCTTCACGGCCTCGATCCGCCCCTTTACATGCTCATTCTTAAGGGCTTCCCGGATGCTCTTCTCATCCGCATTGTAATGAAGGGCTATCCCCGCGGCTGAAAGTGCATTATATACGCTGAAATCACCGGGGGTTCCCACTTCAAGGCCCCTGATCTCATGTTTTCCAGTGATATCAAATCTCACGCCCAGTTCTCCGGGGATCTTGATCAGTTCTTCATTCTCCGCCCTGAGATCATTCCTGTTACCGAGAGTATTGAACTCTTTAAGACCGTAGGTCATGATCTCAGCGCTGCATCCCTCAAGCACCCTTTTTAGATGGGGATCGTCACCGTTTACAAGGGCAAAACGGCATTGCCTGAAAAGCCTTGCCTTGCAGGACAGATAGTCCTCAAAATCCTTATGTTCGTTGGGACCTATGTGATCCGGCTCGATATTTGTAAAAACCCCGGTGTCAAAGATGAAGCCTGCTGTCCGGTGAAGCATCAGCGCCTGGGAGCTTACTTCCATCACAACAGTGTCCACACCGCTGTCCACCATCTTTCTGAAGGTCTCCTGGAGAACATAAGACTCAGGCGTCGTGTTCTTTGCCGGAATATGATCATCACCCCAGCTTATTTCAATGGTGCCGATAAGCCCCACCTTGTGTCCGGCGTGCTCCAGAACCGCCTTTGTAAGATAGGTGGTGGTGGTCTTTCCCTTTGTTCCCGTGATGCCGATGACCTTAAGACTGTCAGCGGGATGTCCGAACCAGGCAGCCGACAGGCAGGCAAGAGCATAGCGGCTGTCTGCAACCTTTATTATCACGGCATCTGAGGGCGGCAGTTCAAGTTCCTTTTCTGTCACCACTGCAGCAGCACCGTTTTTTACCACCTCCGGAGCGTAAACATGACCGTCAGCATTGGCGCCTGCTATACAGACAAAGAGGCTTCCCTCTCCGGCCTTTCTCGAATCATAGGTGAGGCTGCCGACCTCAGGATCTCCGGCAGCCCCTCCGATTATCTCATATTCAATATCTTTAAGTAATTCCTTAAGCCTCATTAAAAGCTATCACCTTTCAACAATGGCAGCGCATCCCATTCCGCCGCCTACACAAAGGGTTGCCAGACCCTTCTTCGCATCTCTCTTTTCCATCTCATACAAGAGGGTGACAAGGATCCTGGCGCCTGAGCATCCCACAGGATGTCCGAGGGCAATGGCTCCGCCGTTGACATTCAGGATATCGCTTGAGAATCCAAGTTCCTTCTGTACTGCTACTGACTGGGCAGCGAAAGCCTCATTGGCTTCGATAAGATCAAAATCGCCTATCTCATATCCGGCCTTCTTCATAACCTTCTTTGTTGCGGGAACGGGGCCGATACCCATTATCCTGGGATCACATCCGGCCAGCTCTCCGCCGATCCATGTGGCCATGGGCTTTACTCCCAGTTCCTTTGCCTTTTCTTCGCTCATGACGATCATGGCTGCCGCAGCGTCGTTTATTCCGGAAGCATTTCCGGCTGTTACCAGTCCGCCGTCCTTTTTGAAGGCCGGCTTAAGCTTTGAAAGGCTCTCAACTGTCACACCGGCTCTGGGGCCTTCGTCTGTATCAAAGAGCACGGTCTCTTTCTTCTTCTTTACCTCAACAGGAACTATCTCATCCTTAAACTTGCCGTCTTTAATGGCCTTCTCTGCCTTCTGCTGAGAAATGGCCGCGAATTCATCCAGTTCCTCACGGGTAAGCTTCCACTGCTCGCAGATATTCTCGGCAGTCATTCCCATATGGTAATCATAGAAAGCATCCGTCAATGCGTCTTTTATCATGGAATCCTGAAGGCTGGCCGCATTGGTTCCCATCCTGTAACCGTATCTTCCGTTGGGAAGAAGATAGGGGGCCATGGACATATTCTCCATTCCACCCGCAACTATGATATCCGCATCACCCATGCCGATAAGCTTTGCAGCCAGATTTACGGAATGAAGTCCGGAACCGCAGAGAACATTGATGGTTGTAGCGGGAACCTCATCCGGTATGCCGGCGTTCCTTGCAGCCTGTCTCGCGGGGTTCTGTCCCGTTCCTGCCTGTATAACGCAGCCCATATAAACCTCGTCCACCAGATCCGCCTTAACGCCTGAACGATTCAGCGCTTCCTTTATCGCTATCTCACCAAGCTTTGCTGCGCTGGTGGTGGAAAGAGCTCCACCCATAACGCCTATCGCTGTTCTAACCGCTCCTGCAAGTACAACCTTTCTTGCCATTAAAAATACCTCCTTGACTAAAAAATGCCCCCATACACCGGCAAATGGATCCCCATGCCGGATCAGGGTTTGTTAATGATTTAACAAATATAACACATCAGAAGCAAATTTGCAATTTCTGACCCACTATCTACCGAAGAATAAACGCATCAATCTCTCCCGGGCACGCAGTCAATACTTTTTCCGGAGAGATTGTCGTGTTTACCCTGCTATCTCCGGAAAGGATCCCTGTTTTTCTTCATCTCGTACATAACGGCGTCGGACTTTTTGATAAGCTCCTGAAGTTCGCCCTCATGTCCGTCCGGTTTTGCCACAACAGGTCCGAAGCTCATATCCACCTGGTACGGAAGATCCAGGGCACTGTTATGCTCTTTGATGACCTTCTCCATGTGGCTTCCGAACTCTTCCGCCGAACCGTTTATCACCTTCCGCTTTCCGATGATCAGGAATTCATCCCCTCCCGTCCGGAAGGCCATATCCCCTTCAAAGAGGGAATCCCTTATTATGAGTGCCAGTTCCTTCAGGGCTCTGTCTCCCAGCTCATGACCGAAATTATCATTGATATATTTTAGCCCGTTCATATCAGCCACGCATATAAAGAGCGGCACGTCTTCCCTTACCGCTTCCTCATACATTTTTTCTGAATAGTACTCCATTCCCTTCCTGTTATAGAAACCGGTGACCGGATCCGTGAGAAGCTCCTGTCTCAGCATCTTCTTTTCATTCTTAAGCCTTTTGTAGTGCTCCGTAGAGTCAGTAAGTACATAGAGACGGCCAAAGCTCTCACCCTGATAGAGAAGATCGTTTTCCTCAGGAGTATATATCCTCTCCCCGATCTCAACAGTCTCCCCGCGGGAAATGGCATTCATGATCTCAGCCACCACCGTCTCCGGCTTTTCCGTAAGCACAGGGTAGAGATTCCGGGCAGGCTCATTGAAATACTGCACTTCTCCCTCGTTATCAATGGCGATTATCCCTTCGGAAAGCCGGTCGATCATGAAATCACGGGCAATATCCCTGGCTCCCAGCAGGTCGTAGCGGAAGATCGCAATGTACATCAGCAGTGTGCTGATCAAAAAGCCCGGCATGGTGACATCATATACTTTAATGAAATGAATTGTCTGGATAATATAGAAAACGATTTCCACAAGAATGGCCGCCATGACAATGCTGAGACGCTTCCTTACCAGAGTCCTCTTTTCCCTTCTCCGGGTCCGGATAAGCAGGCCATATCCCGCCAGGATATATATGATCTGAATAAAGATGAGAAGCTGGTGGACGGGTCCGTTTCCGTGAATAAGCCTGGGAAAACCGTCCTCCAGAGTAAAATGCATGTCCGTATAGTAAAGGGCATGATCCTTTAAGCTCAGGATCACTCCGTATATGGCAAGGTGGATAAGTGCAAGGATCGTGATGATCAGATGTGGCAAATGCACCTTACAGAGCTCCAGAGTAAACAAAAACATGGCAAAAGCCACCCACACCCGCCCCGCATAGGAAAGCTGCAGGGCGGTTATATAGGCTTCTTCTGTCTCTGCCTTAAGCTCCAGAAGATAGCCGATACTGTTAATAAGAGTGGCTGCCGAAGCAAAAAAGAGATAACTGTGAAGGGTGGTCCTCCATCTCTTCAGTACGATCCAGCACTCGACATACAATCCGATGATACACAGATATTGAATGACCAAAACGGTCTGTAATGATACCACCGAAATCCCTCCTTACCTTTTTTGAGACCTGGTATAGCTGTTATTTTATCATAACTCAGGTTGAAGGAGAAATTTCAATCTTTATTTACTGTACCTGCTACCCTGATCGACCCCGTTGACCTTAATGGTCCCGACATCGGTTGTCAATGATACCCGGTTTTCTGCGGGATCCGACGGACAGTTATAGTCAATGCTTCCCACGTTTGTCTCTCCGGTAAGAGCGCCGAATTCTCCGTTTATCGTTATATTTCCCACATCCGAACTGACTCCTGCCTGATGAGCGCTGGTGCTGTCAACACTGATGTTTCCGGCATCCGTTTTAATATTGAGTTCTTTTGCTTCCGAATCGGAAACACTCACGTTCCCGGCATCGGCTTCGAGGGTTAATACCGTTGCCCTTACGCCATCCGTACTGATATTTCCGGTGTCGGCTTCAAACTTCGCTTCTCCCACGGAAATATCCCCGACCCTTATATTGCCCACATCCGTCTCCGAGGAAAGGCTTATAAGGCTGCTGTCCTCCGGCAGGGTTATGGTCATACGACTCTCTTTGCCAAATAATCCCGTGCCCACCTGGAAAAACCTGTTTTTCGCCTTCCTGTCGGAGATCACAAGTTTCCCCTCATCAATCCTGAACTCCGGTCTTAAGTGCTCCGCGCATTCATAACTAAGGCTGTAGTCATCTCCCTGCTTTATCTCCACATTGAATACGTCCAGATCCAGATCTATGGAATCTATCCTGTCAAATGTCACTGTATCGGAGACAATTTTACTCTCCTGCCCTGTCCCGAAGCGGAAAAGAGGGACCGCATACCTGAATACATGTATGTAAAGACCGGCCAGTATGCATACAGCGGTCACCGACTTAAGGATGACCAGATATTTCTTTCTATCCATCAACTTATGCCCCCTTCTTCCTTTCCCAGATTCGTTTCTATCACCTTACGGATCACCCAGGCCACCGGCCATATTATCCAGGTTATGTGCCAGTTAAATGTAAGGAAACTCCACATCAGATACAGGCACAGCACAGTAGTACCGTACACAGACATAAAGAAATCCAGATTCTCATTTTCATATCTGTATTTCTTATTCTTTTCCTTTGAGGAATAATTCCCTTTGACGGTATTCCCGCTGTTAAGCTTTAACAGCCTGTTATAGGATCCCGTTATGGATCCGCTCAGCACGATAAGGAATACTCCTATGGCCACCAAAAGAAAAAGAAGAGCAGCTCCCATGTTTTCCATCACCATCCCGTGGAATCCCATAAGATCCCCGTCCATCAGTACAGAAGGCACCAGACTCAGTATACAGAACATTATCCCCACCACCTTCATTGCTATGAGAGATACAGCGGAACGGTCCTTCTCATTCTGAACATGGTTAAATGTAGCGTAATCCAGGAAACAGGGTTCTTCCCTTAAGTATCTCCATCTGGCACCTGCCATGGATGAGGCTATGATAAGTGCCACACCTGCCGCCAGGAAAACAAACATACCTGCCACAAACATCCTGCTTACTACCGTGTCCGGTCCGTCATATCCAAATAATCCTTCACCCAGCATCGGCCAGGAAACTGACAGGATACATAATGCTATTCCGGCAGCCCTTAGGAGTCCCAGCCTTGAGGAACTCTTTATGAACATGACAGCCTCCTCTTTGCTTACCTGTCTTCCGTTATTCTCCTCTTCCCCGGCGGATGCAGAAGGCATATTTCCACGGATCCCAAGGTCATCTGCCAGTTCATCAAGATTTCCGAATTCGGAAATGACCGTACCCACCGCTTCATTCTCGCTCTGTCCGGAAGCCGTGAGCTCATCATATTTATCTTCCATCATCTGAAGCAGTTCGTCCTTTGCCCTCAACACTTCAGGGGTGTTGGGAAGGTTTGCGAACATGGATTCCAGATAGTTTCTTATAGTTTCCATTATTTGTATCTCCTTCTTTTTGCGCCACGGCATTTAAGTTTTGCTTCAAAGAGCCGCGGCTTTACGTACAGAAAAGGTTTCATAGAAATCTTTACGGTACGATAAACTTCCCGACCACTTCCCGGGTCAGTATCCACTCACTGCACTTTTCCTTGTAATAAGCCTTTCCTCTGTCTGTGATCCGGTAATAGGTCCGCTTCTTACCATTTCCCGTTTCCCCGGGATCGGCTGTGTAGGATTCGATGTAGCCGTTCTTTTCCATTCTGGTGAAGGCCGAATACAGGGTTGTTTCCTTCATCACATACTTTTCCTCGGTGATACGTCTGATCTCCTTTGATATCTGATATCCGTAGGACGGCCCGTTTATCAGGACCGATAATATCATGGTATCGTTATAGCCTCGTATCACATCACTGCTAATGGCCAACACTCCACCTCCTTCCGTAAAGATACTGCGTTATTCATACTACGTTCGCCGTACTACGTTTGTAGTACTATGTCTGTCGTAGTACGACTGTCGTTATACTATCACAGGAGGAAAATGATGTCAACACATAAAAATCAGAAAATCCACCGGGAAAAAGAAAACCCGGAAAGTCTCATGCTTCCCGGGTTCAGCTCTGATTAAAATCTGTAGTCCATGTAGGCGTCCAGCACCTCCTGATATCTGCTTTTGGAAACAGGAAGCACCTCGTTGTTCCTAAGGGTGATCTCCGTCTTTGTAAGTTTGTCAACGGCTCCTATATTTACCGCTATGGATTCATGGCACCTGACAAAGGCTCTGTCATCATGATTGTTTTCCATATATTCGCCAAATCCGATCCTTAAGGTGGGCGGGGACACCGTCTCCCCCGACAGCATGTGATAGGTAACCACATGATTCCTGTATTCTATGTACAGGATCTCTTCACATCTTAAAGTCCTGAATCCCCCCTTTACCTTTACGGTAACGGTCCTCCCGGTTCCCAGATCCACTCTGGACAAGGCCAGATCCAGAGTGGAAAACAGTTTTTCTCTGTCAATGGGCTTTAATATATAGTTAACCGGATTCACATCAAAGGATTCCAGCGCATAGGAGCTCTCCGAAGTTGCAAAGATGATCTCCGCTTCAGGCTGATTCCACTTAAGTTCTCTGGCAGCCTGTATACCGCTGAGCATGGGCATCACTATATCCAGAACATAGATATGAGGAAGAAATCTGGCACACTCCTCAATGAGATCATCCGGATGGTCGAACACCCTGACCTTTGCAGGAACAGTTTTTTCCTTCAGATATTCATCCACAAGGCCCCTGACCCTTTCCCGGTCAGCGTTGTCATCATCGCATATCGCGATTCGGAGTATAGATCCGTCTCCGGAGTCTTCCATAATACCTCTTTTCCTTTCAATCCATTATCTTCTCCGGCCATCTGCAGATACCCACCTCAAGAACCTGTTCTTCCTTCAGGTGAAAGTCTGCATATCTGCAATACCAGCATCCCTTCAGGCAGGAAATGGCGTCTCTTCTCGGAGTATACGCCGGACATATATCCTCCGGCCATACGCTGCCCATTTTCTTCGGGACCTCATATTCATTTGTTCTTCGGGGTAAGCTCATATCATAAAATCTATCAAAAAAAGGATAAACCGTACAAATCTCACTTATTCCGCCATTATTTGCACTGATTTACACGATCTAGTTTATTATCATCCTTACCCTGAATACATGTTCATCGGCAATATATCTGATCTCGCTCCCGCTCTCACGCACAAATGCCAGTACACTCTTTGTCCCGACCCCGTGGCCAGCCTCGGTGGAGAAGGGATGTCCCTCCCCGTTTAGGGGCACCTTTTCCCTGCATGGATTGGATATTTCCAATAACAGCTGTTCTTTATATTTTGCCCTGATCTCTATATACCGCTCTTTCACGGGAAGCTCCTCGCAGGCATGAATGGCATTCTCCAGAAGATTGCTTATGGCAATGGCGAGCTGCATCTCGTCTGCCCCCGGATCAAAGGGAATATTTGCGGAAGCTCTTACGGCTATATCCTTCTTTTCCGCAATATGGGCGTAATGGCTGATGGCGGCGTTAACAGTAGCGTTTTCACAGAATCTGGCAGCGCTCCTCGGTTCATCCTTTAAGCGCTCCTCCAGGCATTTCTTTGCCTCATCTGTTTCCCCTTCCTGAAGAAGAGACAAAAGAAGGGCTTCAAAGTGTCTTCTGTCATGCCTCATTGCCCTGTCCTGCTGCACCATCTCCTCAGCGGTGAGAAGCCTTTCCCTCATGGTCTTCGCCGCCATCTCCAGTATGGCCGCATCGGATTTAAGCTTATACTCCTTCTCTTTAAGAGCGGTGACATCCACCAGGGCGTAGAGCTTTCCAAGGCTTTCTCCCCTGTTCTTGAGATCGTTTTCCTCAGGCTTGTATATCCTGTCATTTAAGGTTATGGTCTCACCCTCAAGCACAGCCTCCTTTACGACCCTCACCACGCTTTCCGGATGACTGTCCATATCCGGAAAGAAAAGCTTCATAGGCTCATTGTAATACCTGACCCTCCCCTCGTTATCAATGGCTATAACGCCTTCCGACAGCCTGTCGATCACGAATTCCCGGGCGATATCCACGATCTCAAGAAGATCGTACCTGAAAATACCTATGAACATGGCAACGGTCAGGATAAGGTTTCCGAATATGGAGATATCAAAGGAATATGTAATGGCAAGAACATGGCCGATCTGCAT
>CADBTX010000129.1 GCA_902797705.1 uncultured Lachnospiraceae bacterium
CGACGGGAAGTACTTTCTGGATGTCCATACGGAGGGCTTTATTCCCTACGAGAACTTTTTTACTTCCACAGGCTATACCACGGATACTGAAAACAGAGCCTTTGAAAGTACAAAGGAAGTATTGGAGGAAAGCTACAGGGAGAATAATTTCACGCTGGATGAACAGGAATCAAAGGAATTTGTGAACAGTAGATTCTCGGGTTCCATAGCATCAGCCGATGCGGTGGGACTTATAGGACCGGAGAGCGCTATTGTCTGCTCCGTAAACGGAGGCACTCTGTTCCTCAATCTAAAGAGCGGGGAAGTGACAAAGGACGCGGAAAACGGCTCCTGGTACAGACTCATTCAGTCGGGAAACACTAATAACTATAAGCTTCTTGGCTTTGAAAACAGTGATAACAAGTATAAGGATACGGATCTTCCCATGGCCAAGGTCTATACAAAGGTCTATGAGGACGGCAGAGGGGAAAATGATCCCTCACTGGTGGCTTCCGTAAAGAATACCCTGCAGCAGATGGCAAAGGATTATCTTTACCGCCAGTACAGAACAGATCTGGATAATACCGATACTGTTATCAGTATAGATATGCCTGTGTCGGAAAATGAGGAGAATATCTCGGAAGAGAAGCTCTTTGCTTCCGGAAATCCTGAGGATACCACGGGAGAGTTCATGACGGAGTTAGAGCGCCTTGAAAAGCTTTACGGCCTTAAGAAGGAGTCCGTAGAACTAAATAATTATCTTATGTATCTAAGGAAGCAGGCGGCTGCCATAAAGCCTGCGATGACAAGGCTCTATACCCTTGCGGGAGCTACGGATCTCGCCACCAGTCCGAAGAGAGAGGAACCTTATTGGAAAAATCTTGACTCCAGGATGACACTGGCATTTAATGAAACCGATATCGAAAATATCCTCGTGGAGATCAGGATGCACCCGGATGCGGCTTCATCCCTTCCGGAGGAACAGGTAAAGAAATATGAGAGCTATAAGCCTACCCTTGATTACAGTGCCGAGCAGGGAAGGATAGATCCGGAGAATGTGGATTTCCTTAACAGCTTAAGCAGCAACGAAGCAGAAGAGAGGCTTCGGGATGCGGAACAGATGTTAAGGTACAGAGAGGACGTGCTGAACGATATAAGGGAGGATTTTAGAAGGCTTCATCCAGACGGAGTTTTTGAAGCAACCCTTATAGAGCTCCTTAATCTCGTAAATCCCGAAAACCTTATATTGGCCGAGGAAGAGGCCAGGGATGAATTCATAAACGTCATTAATCACGGTGACAGCGTGGTGAAGGACAATGAATATAATGAAATGAGGGAAAGGATGCTAAAGGCGATCCCTGATGCGGAAAGCGTCTGGGAGATGGAAAAGCTTATAATAAGTGAAAAGATCAGGCAGCCCAAATACTCAAGATACAGTAAAGACTTTGAGGAATATGAGTATGAGGAGGCTGCCACAGAGGAAAATAAGCGGCCGGCTCTTTTAAGAAAGACCGGATTCTACAAGGATATCATAGGGGGCATAAAGAATGATGCTTTTGTTAAAGATTTCCTTGCATCAAAGAAGGAAACATGGGAGGATTACGTAAAGGAAGTGATCCTTAACGCGGGAAGCAAGGTTGTAAAGGATGATAACGGACTTATCGAAGGCAACCCTTACAACGAAGAAATAAAAGAATGGAGAAAGATAGCGGAATGAGAAAGTTTATGAAAGGCATTATCAAAAAGACTACGGCTCTTATCCTGTCCCTCACGCTGCTCTTTACCCTGAGTACGGCTGCATATGCGGCAGTTCAGGGAAGCTGGGTACCCATAAACGGAGACAGCGGTGTGCTGGGATATGCAACATCTAAAGGCACCTGGCTTCAGGACGGCTTTACTGCAGACGGCTATTATGTGGGAAAATTCGGAGTATTTGCTCCGAATATCCGGATATTAAGCGCCTGGGTGCCTGCCCGTAATTCATGGCTCAGCGCGGCGGAGGCCGGGGAATTTGACTGCTTCATTCCCTTCATGAGCGCAGCTCAGGCAAAACTGGATGAGGATCTTCACGGCTACAGGGTGCTTTCAGTGTATTCAAACCGTCTGACCCTTTCGTCTGTTGCCACTGACAACTATAAGAAGACCAGGACCACAAGGCTTGCCATGTATAAGAATCCGGATATCAACGGCTATACCATACAGGTAAGCACGGCACTTGCCGGAGATGAAAAGGATATGCCCAGTGGAAGCGGAAGCGAATGGAATAATATGTCATATTACGATTATCAGGTGCTTCGGCTTTTCACCAACTGTGTCAGCCGCTGCGGCGACAAGGTGGCCACAGCCATCTATTCCAGCTGGGAAGACAATAATTCCTATGGACTTAAGATGAATGAATGGGTAACGGTAGGGGATACCCTTATCTGCTACCTTCCCGATGAGGGAGCAGGACTTTATGAGATCAGGGCTGCCTTCTAAGAAAAGCAGTATAAGATCCCTTATCCTTTCCTGCCTTTTTTCCTTTATCTTTCCCGTTATTACGGAAGGGGCGCCGGCAGGATCCTCTGCAGACAGGCTTGCCCATTTTGCGGGAGTGGTGGAGGATACGGATAAAAATGTTAAGGTGTCGGAAAACAGTTCAGAGGAAAATAGTTCCGGAAACAGTTCCTCAGACAGAATGTCGCATTTTGCCGGGGTTGTGGAGGACACGGAGAAGAACGTAAAGGTCTCCGGAAACAGTTCCTCAGACAGACTGTCCCACTTTGCCGGGGTTGTGGAGGATACGGAGAAGAACGTAAAGGTCTCCGGGAACAGCTCCTCAGACAGACTGTCGCATTTTGCCGGGGTTGTGGAGGAAACGGAAAAGAATGTGAAGGTCTCCGGGAATGAGGCTTCAGACAGGCTTTTACGATTTGCGAATGTGGCCGCCAGGACATATGAGGATAATGAGATCATAGAAGACAAAGTCCTTGTAAGAGGAAAGGATTACGGGGAAAAGGAACTTGGGATATTTACCCGCTTTGTGGCGGATAACAGATCCATTAAAAATGAAGATCATAGCTTTAACACGAGAAAGACCGGACAGAAGGATCCTGCGGAATTTGTAGAGACAGCCAGCAGTTTTTCCGAAAAGCCGGTGATCCCCTTTGATCTTAATGGCCTTATAAACGGCATCACCTCCGGAGGGAGAGCCTTCTTTGGAAGCGGTGGAGATGAGATATCCCTGGGTGTATTTACCCTTACCGCTTATGATGCCTGTGTTATCTGCTGCGGAAAGACAGACGGCATCACTGCCACCGGAACCCACGCGACCCAGGGCCGCACCATTGCTGTAGATCCAAATGTCATTCCCTACGGCAGCCGTGTAAGGATCGGCGAACAGATATATGTGGCGGAGGACACCGGCGGACGCATCAAGGGAAATCACATAGATGTATTTCTGAATACCCATGAAGAAGCAAGACAGTTCGGGGTCAGAAAAGCAGAGGTATTCTTACTGAAATAGCAGGAAATGAAAGGAGCTCAAATGGGAGATAAGGAAAGACTCAGAAATCTTATAAGAGCCATGGCGGAAGAATTTGACGCAATGGCAGATGAATATGAGCAGAGGATCAAGGATTATCAGGATGCACTTTCTGAAGTGGAAAGGGCGCTTTCTGAAATGCCACCTTCACGTGAAGAGGGAGAAAGCCCGGATGGTCTGATGTCTGAACTCCTTATGGAGCAGGATGCGCTTCAGGATAATCTGGAGGAGGCCTTTCCCGACGGTTTTGTGGAAGGCGGAGAGATGGACGCTGAAAACCTAAGGGATGTGATAAATGCCGTAAGGCTGTTTCAGACTAAGAAGGAAGACCTTGATAACAGCATGGATGACCCGGTTAGAAGCGGTTTAAGAGATATACTGGTAAGTCTAAGGGATGTACTGGATGCAGCCCTGGTTGAAAATAAAGCCGATTACGCAAGGCTGCTTGCGAATATTGAGCGCCTTGGAGAATTCTGGGAGTTTACGGAGTAAAAAAA
>CADBTX010000130.1 GCA_902797705.1 uncultured Lachnospiraceae bacterium
CTTCAGCATCATTATCAGAGAGGCTTTCATCCTCAGCCTCATTCTCACTTACAGCTTCCTCAGTTTCCTCTGTTGCCTCTTCGGTTGCTTCCTCACTTGCTTCCTCGGAAGCTTCTTCCTTTTCCCTTAATTCATAGCTGCCGTCTTCCTCAGTGATGGTAACTCTTATCTGGGGAAGGGGTACCTCGCTCTTTAAGCCGAAGGCCTTGATCAGGGGTTCATATACAAACACGTCTCCGGAACGCACTGCCTGGAAACGACTGTACTGGCTCTCATCTTTATTTAACTTCCAGATAACGCCCTTCAGGGTCTTTTCTTCGCCCTGACCGAGCTCTCTAACATCTTCCTCTTCTTCATCATCAGGCTCTGCAGCATATACCTTCACAGGAGAGAAGGGCGATGCAAAGGTGAAGGCCGATGCCTCGGGAGACTCCTCTGTCTCTTCGGTCTCGGGAAGGGGTGTTTCGCCGCTTCCTGTATCTGTCCCGCTGCCGTTACTTCCCTGATCTACAGTACTTCCGGTATTATCACTTCTTCCGGAGCCGCTGCTGTCACTGCTGTCTTCATCCTGACTTCCGGCATCATCCGCGTCACTGTCCGCGTTACCGCTGTCTTCATGACTGTCGCTTCCGTCACTTCCGCTTTCGTCACTTCCGCTTTTGTCACTTCCGGAGCCGCCGGATCCGCTGTCATTATTTCCACCGTCAGTGCTGTTGTCCCTGTCACTGCCGGTTCCTTCCTCGTCTTCCCTATCTTCCCGGTCTTCTTTTTCTCCCCGGTCCCCGGACTCTTCCTCTTCGTCCTCGTCAGAGCCCACGGATTCACTGCTGTCGTCAGAATCGTCTTCTTTTTCGTCTTTCTTTTTTCTTTCTTCCGATTCTTCAGTCTCTTCGGTCTCTTCCTCGTCCTCATCTGTTTCGTCACTGTAAACAGTCACGTTAAGTTCATCGGGGAAATCTATCTCGAATTCCTCGGAACCTATGGGAAGATACTGATATAAGATCTCATCCGGCAGCTCCTCAAAGGCAACTACCGTCCTTCCGTTCTTTGAACTCCCGGCTTCTACGGCTAAACTGCCGAGATTTATGGACGTGCTGATAAGCGCAGTAGCCATGGCTCCTGCGAATATGCGTTTTCTCAACTTGCTCATTCCAAGTATTTTTTCTTTCAGCATATCCTATACTCCTTTCCGTTTTTACAGTACATTGTAGATGGTATTTAGTGGGCCCCCTCATCCGTCAGCTTCGCTGACACCTTCCCCCCCACAAAGGGGGGGAAGGCATGAATTGAAACGCCGACTGATGAGGGTTATAAATCTACATCGACATAAAATAGTACCGAAAACAGACTTTAGCGATTTATTTTACCACATTTATTTCATAAATAACAGTAGTTTTGTTTATTTTTTTGGAATATTCTAATAAAAATACTGTCATTTAGCCTTATCTTAAGTTCTGCTCTTTCTGCGCTTCTCGTAAATGGCCTCCCTTAGCCGGGCCTTCCAGACCTCGACATTGGTTGAGAGCATAGGGGTCTGGCTGCTGTAGAAGTGGCTCATTCCTTCATTGACACCACGGCATTCGGCAAGTGCATTCTCACATTCTTCGTTGTCAGCCTTTTCATAGGCCTTTGTATCCTGTTCAGGAATGACGCCTGCTTCTCCGCCGTCCGTGACCTTGCCGTGATACTCTCCTACCAGACCGTCCAGAGTGAAGGGTGATTGAAACATCTCCCAGGGCTTACGGCCGTTGGTCTCGGTGACATAGTTCACCTCTTCACCGTCCTTGCCCTTATCCGTGAAGATCTTCGCTGAAACCTGACTCTCGTAGGCCATGTAACGTCTGGCGAATACGAAATAATCCTCCCATTCCTTATTGTTTAGGTCTTCTCCCTTTGAAAGCCTGTCAATATAGTTCTGAAGACGGATCTTTACATCGGGGAGCTCACTTATATTCTTCTTTGTAAGCGAAGTCTGGGCAAAGAAGGAATCAAAATCCTTCATCATCCTCTTCAGGTCGTTCAAAGCATTTTTCTTAATATGAGCGCTGTTGGAAAACTGATAGCGGTATTTATGCTCCAGTTTGCCCTGAAGACTGAATTTTACGCTCTGAACGAATAATGCGTTTGCAGAGCTGGTGTTCTGCATGGGAGCAACCTTTCCTTCTGCATCCATATCCCTGATCTTACGCATATCCTTAAGGCACTTCTTGTATTCTTCCATGATGGATTTAACCGCCAAAAAGGCCTCTTCCTTTGTTGCCCCCATTTCAACAGCCATCTGCTCCCACTCATCGGTCTTCACCTTGGAAGCCTCCACGAGCTCTTCCATCATATTTGGAAGCATGATCTCATTATCAAAGAGCATGGTGGTTCTCATGTTTTTCTGTATCAGAGTCCAGTCAGCGGCGATTTTCTTTGCTTCCTTTGGAGGCAGGAATTTAGAGAGCTCAGGAATTATCAGTTCCTTAGTTACCTCACCAGCCTTCTTCTCATCATATCCCTCACCACCGAAGCCTGTGATGCGGAAGATCTTTTCCAACTGTTCCGCGATCTTTACCCCATCCTCTTTAATTTTGCCCTTTTCATCAAGGAGGGCTGAGTGGATCGCCTTCATTATGTAATTATAGGTTCTCCTGAACCGGATCTCCTTTCCCCCAACGGTGACGGTTTCCGGAACAGAGGGACGAAGCTCCATAAGTCCCTCATCTCCGTAAGGGACGGCCACAAGGAAGCCTCCGCTCTTCTTCTCAATCTCCAGGGCCTCCGCCTTTACCATCACCTTGTGAGTGGAGACGCCTCCGTATTTCTTAAAATCCTCCTCGCTTACTACGTTCTTAAGCACATTGTTTTCATAGCTGATCTTTTCTGCCTTTTCTTTCCGCTTAAGCTCGTCAGAAGCTTTTCTTTTTGACTCCATGACCACGGCCTCTTTATCAAGCCTGAAGAGCTCCGAGAATGAGAGCTTCGCCATATCTCCCTTAAGAGCACCGTTTTCAAAGGCACGGTCAAAGATCTTCTTATGCTTCCTTAGTTCCCTTATGGCATCATTCGCGATCCTGTGCCTCTCCTCCTTTACCTTCTTTCCCTTCATGTATATCATGGCCGTTTCCAGAGCCTGCGTCAGATAGGTATTAAGCCTGGTGAAGCCAGATTTATCCACTTCATGATAGGCGAATCTTTCCACCGCAACATAATAGGAATTGAAAAGAGTCAGGAATTGCTGGTAACTCCGGTCACTGCCCTTTTTGGCAACGGCTATCCTGTCCGCGATCTCCTCGATTCCCGCAAAGCCGTAAGTATCGAGTTCCTCCCTCTCCCTGAAGGTTCTTCCGGCCTTTACCGCCGTATCGATAGGCACGTTTCCTCTGAGCCGCTGTTCTTCTCTTATTCCATCCCTCCTGAACTCCAGGTTCAAAGCTTTGTCCTTTTCATCCTTGACCGGAAACTCAAAGTTCACGTTTCTCGGTTCATAGGAAAGCTTTCCCTTTTCGATCTTCGGGCAGAAGTATACAAGGGGCATCTCCATTTTAGCCGCAATGAGGGCAGCATAACATCTCAGCACACCGGGATCGTTTCCGCCGTAGCCGTAATTATCTTTGACATAGTCATTTATGGGTTGTCCGCCCACATAGAGAAGCTCAACCGGGCTCTTTACCCCCATGGCCCTCTGGAATACCTCCTCCTCAACTTCCAGTGTTCCGTGTCCTTCGATAGCTGCGATAAAATCTTCCGCATTCTTCACGAATTCCTTGGAGAAGGATCCCTTCATACCCTTTTCTTTAGCAGCGAGTTTGATCAGGTTCTCGGGGATCTTTGTTCCGCGATCCTTTTCCCTGGTCTTTAACTCATAATTATTCATCCTCTTTGTGGCTACCTGTCTTTCTGCCTTTTCCTCCTCGGTCTCCACGTTGATCTTCATGGTCTCGTCAGTGATGTAATAGCCCGATAATATCGTATCCCGCTCTATACCTCTTACCAGTCTGCCATTTGCCATGGTCCCGTCATATTCACTCATGCCTTCCATCTCAGGCAGGTAATCATCGAGATCATGGGTGTCACCATCCATCTCCTCATCAAAGAGATCCCAGTTATCCCGGAGTTCATCAAAGCCGGATTCCTTCTTTTTTTCGTCCTGACTCTTCTCATCGATTATCTTATTCTCATTCTCTTCGATTATCTTATTTTCGTTTTCCTCGTTTA
>CADBTX010000131.1 GCA_902797705.1 uncultured Lachnospiraceae bacterium
TCATAGATTATCTCTCTCTGGTCATTATTCACGGCGTCATAATCAAGAAGGTTCTTTCTTATGCCGAAGTTATTTTCCTCTATCTTCATCTGAGCCTTTTCAATGGCTCTGGTGAGCATGCCGTGCTCTATCTGCTCTCCTTCGGGAACATTCAGGGCTTCGAATACCGCCATTAGCCTGTCGGAACCGAAAAGCCTCATCAGATCGTCTTCAAGGGAGATATAGAACCTCGAAAATCCCGGATCTCCCTGTCTTCCGGAACGTCCACGGAGCTGGTTATCGATACGTCTGGACTCATGCCGTTCCGTTCCTATTATCATAAGTCCGCCGGCAGCCCTGGATTCATCGTCGAGCTTTATATCGGTACCACGTCCCGCCATATTGGTGGCAATGGTAACGGCCGAATGCTCTCCCGCATGGGAAACTATCTCGGCTTCCATTTCATGGAACTTTGCATTCAATACGTTATGCTTTATGCCCCGTTTTTTCAAAAGGGAGGAAAGCTCCTCGGAGGCTTCAATGGTAATGGTACCCACAAGGATGGGCTGCCCTGTGGCATTTACCCTTTCGATCTCATCACAGATGGCCTTTAATTTTTCCCTCTTCGTCTTAAATACCGCATCCTGCAGATCCTGCCTTATCATGGGCCTGTTGGTGGGAATGGTTATTACATCCATGCTGTAGATCTCACGGAATTCCCGTTCCTCTGTAAGAGCGGTACCTGTCATGCCCGCTTTTTTATCAAACTTATTAAAGAAATTCTGGAAGGTGATGGTGGCAAGGGTCTTGCTCTCCCTCTTTACCTTCACATGCTCCTTCGCCTCAATGGCCTGATGCAGTCCGTCGGAATAACGTCTTCCGGGCATTATACGTCCCGTGAACTCATCTACGATAAGGATCTGATCGTCCTTTACCACATAGTCCTTATCCCTGTGCATAAGGTTATTTGCACGGAGGGCAAGTATGATACAGTGCTGTATCTCAAGGTTTTCGGGATCCGCCAGGTTTTCCAGATGGAAGAACTGCTCCACCTTCTTCACGCCCTGCTCCGTAAGGTTTACTATCTTATCCTTTTCATTGACGATAAAATCCCCTGTCTCCTCTATCTCCACACCCATGATGGCGTCCATCTTGGAGAGCTCATCGCTGCTGGCTTCGCCCCGCTGCAGCTGGTGCGCCAGTATCTCACAGGCTTCGTACATCTTCGTGGATTTTCCGCTCTGTCCGGAAATAATAAGAGGCGTCCGGGCTTCATCTATCAGGATGGAGTCCACCTCATCGATTATCGCGTAATGGAGATTTCTGAGAACCAGCTGGTTCTTGTAGATCGCCATGTTGTCTCTAAGATAGTCAAATCCCAGCTCGTTATTGGTGACGTAGGTGATGTCACAGGCATAGGACTTCTGTCTTTCCGCGCTGGTCATGCCGTTCTGTATAAGTCCTACGGAGAGTCCCAGGAATTCATGGATCTGTCCCATCTGCTCGGCATCACGCTTTGCCAGATAGTCATTTACGGTCACCACGAATACGCCCTTTTCTTCAAGGGCATTCAGATAGGCGGGAAGAGTGGCCACAAGGGTCTTACCTTCACCTGTACGCATCTCCGCGATACGTCCCTGGTGGAGTATGATGCCGCCGATTATCTGAACAGGGAAGTGCTCCATATTCAGAACACGCCTGCCCGCTTCACGTACTGTTGCGTAAGCCTCGGGAAGGATATCGTCCAGTGTCTTCCCTTCGGAAAGCTCCTTTTTGAACTTCACGGTCTGGGCTTTTAATTCCTCGTCGCTCATGGCCGCCATGCTGTCGCGGAATGAAAGCACCTTGTCAAGAAGGGGCTGGATCTTCTTTAATTCTCTCTCGCTATGGGTACCGAATACCTTTTCAAAAAAACTCATACTCTTTTGCTTTTCCTCTCCGGTTCATAAACCACAATATTTTACCAAAAGAGTCTTTACAATTCAAGCCGGCTATTCAAGACTGCTGCACGCAGCAAGAGCCGCCACCGCACCGTCCGCAACCGCCGTTGTGAGCTGACGCACGTTCTTCTGCCTGCAGTCTCCGGCGATGAAAACTCCGCGGGTCCTGGTCTCGCAGCTTTCGGGTGAAAGGATATAGCCCTTTTCATCCAGATCCGCAACACTCCTGAAAGCCTCGTTATCCGGCTCCTGTCCTATGGCAACAAACAGACCGCTGACTTCGATCTCTTTTGTCTCACCGCTTATCTTATCCTTTACCCTTACGGCGGACAGGGTCTTGTCGCCCAAAAGTTCTTCCACAGTTGAATTCAGGACGAACTTTACGTTTTCCTTTGCCTTCACCTTTTCAGCCTCGGCAGCTCCTCCCCTGAATTCATCCCTTCTATGGATCAAGTATACCGTTCTGCAGTAATTGGAAAGGAAGAGGGCGTCGGATAAGGCCGTGTTTCCTCCTCCGCATACCGCCACATCCTTTCCGCGGAAGAAAGCACCGTCACAGGTTGCGCAGTAGGAAATCCCCTTTCCTGTAAGCTCCTCTTCCCGGTCGATTCCCATATGGCGGTTTTTGGCTCCTGTTGCTATGATCACCGCTCTGGCGCTGTATGTTCCGCCGTCGGTCTTTACTTCCTTTGTATCACCCTTGTCCTCAACGGAAAGCACGGTCTCATTTTTTAATTCAGCGCCGAAACCGGTGGCCTGCTCATAGAGGGTTGTGGCATACTCAAATCCGGAAACATGCTTTAATCCGGGATAATTCTCTATATCCGGCGTGTTTACGATCTGTCCTCCATAGGATTTTGCTTCAAGGAGCAATACGCTCCTTCCCGCTCTTAAGGCATAGATCGCAGCTGTGAGTCCCGCGGGTCCTGCTCCTACGATAATAATATCTGTCATGGCACTTCTCCTTTCTCTGGTGTAATGATCCTGCGCTCTATGATCAAAGATCCTTTATGCTCTTGAAATAAATAACAGATTCTGCACCACATCGGGTTTTACGTCCGGGGAGCAGATAATATAACTGACATCTTCAAAGGCATAACTCAATATATTCCGGGTCATCATCAGAGGCATGGAATCCTTCCCTGCTATGGAGGTGATGAGATTAAAGCCGTATACCCCGCCGGGAGACAGATGCTCCTTTATCAGCCTCGTCCCCTCAGGGGAAGTCAGCCCCTGGTCCGGCAGATTCGAATGATAGGCATCATTGATGATGATGTCATACTTTTTATCCTCTGTCCTGAAATAGTCCATACCGTCGGCCAGCACTATATTGAGGCGTCCTTCGGATTCCGCCCTGAAATCCCTTTCCAGATCGTTTAAGAAAAAATACTTCCTGGCAAGCCGCACCGCCAGAGGGTTTATCTCAACCACGTCCATTATCATCTCCGGATAGTGGCTTATAACATATTTCGGAAACTGGAATCCGGCCCCTCCCAGCATCAGGATATTCCTTGCCCCGGGCATTATATCAAACAGATTCAGGAAGCTTTTGGCATAGTCAAAGACCAGATCGTATTTCTTTTCATCGAAAAAGGAGGCAGACTCCCTTACGCCGTCAACTTCGTAAAGCCTCGCCTCTTCCCCTCTGTATGTACCGTTTCTTATAACAAATTTTCCGTACTTGTCCTCTACGGAAAAAAAGACCTTTCCCGGTGTCTTATCGGTTTTATCATTAATGAAATCAAACATGGTCTTTTCCAAATCATGGAGCAAATGCCTGCACCTATGGTTTTTTCGAAGGTGCGGTATGGAAGTCTGAACAGTTCCCGTATATTTTTGACATTGAATATAGAACAGGCAGGCCTGTAAGCCGGGTTATGTCTTGGACGGTCATCTATCTAGGACCCATGTTGCCATGGGCCTCAAGCGACCCACCTGAAGACGGGACGGGCAGCCCCATGGTCTTCATTTGGTCTTGCTTCGGATAGGGCTTGCAATGCGTCAGACATTACTGCCTGACCGGTGGTCTCTTACACCGCCTTTTCACTATTACCCCAGCCCATTAAAGGGTAAGGGCTACATACTTTCTGTTGCGCTATCCCGTGGGTTTCCCCAGCCGGCCGTTAGCCGGTATCCTGCCCTGTGAAGCCCGGACTTTCCTCCCCGTGTATTACACGCGGCGACCGCCCGGCCTGCCTGAGATCTACAAGTATGAAACGGCGCAGAAGATCTGTCCGTTCCGGTCAAATTCCATCGTCATATAGGAAGGCTGTCTGCCCTCCTGACGGGGATAGGAAAGACTCCCGGGATTCAGTACCCGGACTCCGTTTATCACTTCCTTCTTCGGCTTATGGGTATGGCCGCAGCACACGATGTCCGCACCTCTGGCCGAAGCTTCCTCAACTATCCTGTCATAACCCATGGAAACTCCGTAACCGTGGCCGTGGGTTAAAAACACTCTGTGATCCCCTATCATGAATTCCTCTTCCCTTGGAAGATCGGAAAAATAGTCATTATTTCCGGACACAATATGGCACTCACAGCCTGCAGCTTCCCGGATATCCCGCTCCCTTCCCTCCACGTCACCGCAGTGGATCAGCATATCAATGGGTGCAGTCCGTTTTATGCACTCCTTTAAGTTTACCATGGACCCGTGGGTATCACTGACTATCAGTATCTTCAATCCTTATCACCATCCCCTTTATCAAGGTATGCGGCTATTTCTTTTTTTATGAGCCTCAAAGCCTTTCCCCTGTGACTTTCCTCATTCTTTATCTCAGGAGAAAGTTCTGCCGTGGTGACTCCGTATTTCGGAAGGATGAATATGGGGTCGTAGCCGAAGCCGTTCTCTCCCCTCTCATCATAGCCGATCCTTCCTTCCATCACCCCCCGGACGGTCTCCTCCCTGCCGTCGGGGAATATGGCCGCCACGGCGCAGACAAATCTGGCGGTGCGCTTTTCATCCGGAACCCCCTCCAGCCTTTGGATCAGATTCCTGTTCTTCTCATGATAAGAGGTGTCGTGTCCCAAATACCTTGCAGACAGTATCCCAGGCTCCTTATTGAGAGCATCTATCTCCAGACCGGAATCGTCCGAAAGAACTATGCCTCCGCACTCCTTCCAAACCGCCCTGGCCTTTATAAGGGCATTCTCCTCAAAGGTACTTCCGTTTTCTTCGGGGTCCGCTTCGATCCCGGCTTCCCTCATGGAAAGAACGGGAATATCAAAGTCTGCCATGATCTCCCGTATTTCCCTCATCTTATCCTTATTTCCGGTAGCAAATACTATCTTCATTTCCATTAACCGTCTTACTCATTCTCATTCACAAAAGAAGCGATCTTTTCCGCAGCCTTATCCTGGTAATCCCTGCTGTTCATCTTTTCCGCCTCATATTTATTGGTAATGTACCCCAGCCTTATCCTGAAGAACGGGATCTCCGTATTTTCAGTGACTCCCGGCACTCTTTCGGTCGAGACGCCAAGATCCTGCTGACCGCAGGCTCCCGCCAGGGATGTGCAGAGCTTAGCCGCTCTGTCCTTTAATTCCGGAGTGGTATTGATCCCGACTCCGTTGGTGACACGGCTGTCAGGGTCGGCGCCTGTATGAAGGCTTATGATGAGATCGGCACTTATCTTATCCGCAAATGCCTCCCTCTCTTCCTCCGATGCATCTGTATCTTCCTTAGCAGAAAGGTACACTGCGTAATTTTTATCTCCGGAGCCTATAAGATCCTTCAGCCTTTCCGCGATAGCGGAGGTAATGTCCTTTTCCTCCACTCCATAGACCACAGAGCCCGGATCACTGCCTCCATGACCGGCATCAACAACAATGATCCTGTCATAAACGCTGTGGGGATCCGCCACCTTTATGTATAGATTTCCCTTTGAAAACTCCATAACGGGAACGCTTATCCTGTCGGTCTTCAGTTCCACCACAGAAGTCCCGTCGGAATATCCGTAA
>CADBTX010000132.1 GCA_902797705.1 uncultured Lachnospiraceae bacterium
ATTAAGGGAGATCAGTCAGGAAGAATTAAAGGATAGTAAGGGACAGTTCGTCGCCGTTCTTTCCTCGGAAGAATGGGAAAAATACCGCCTGAGTTCTGAAGTTTAATATAGCATAAATCATCCGCAACCCCTTGTGGGATGCGGAAATTTTTTGTCAATATTTAGTATATTATGCTTGGCGAATATGGGCGAATGTGCTATAATAGCTTATATGGTCTTGTTTTATTTCAACGAATAAGGAGGCACGTATGACAGAGCAGAACAGACCTACACGAAAACGCAGACACAGAAAAAAGAGAACAGTTGTGGATTCTGCTTCACGAAATGCAGCAACCCTGTCAGATGGATGCAATCCGGAACTTGTCATAGGAGCTGACTTTGACGGTATCTTTGAGATCCCAATCATAAAGAAGCCACGAAAGTATGTGATCCCCAAAAACCTTGTTCCATTCAGCAGGATGGATAAAGCTGACCCAAAAGCATTCGCCGTATGTGAATATGAAAACGACCGCCAGTTCAGAGATCTCCTCTCCCATCCTGACGAATACATTGATATACTTAAGCACTATCAGGGATTCATATCGCCTGACTGCTCACTATACAGGGATATGCCCTTGGCAATACAGATCACAAATATTTACAGGAACCGTGCTATAGGTTATTGTTTCCAAAAACATGGCGTGTACGTAATCCCATGTGTACGATGGGGCGATGAAAGAACATACACTAAAAAATATTTCCCTGAGAGGATAGCATTTGCCGGCGTAGAGAAGAACAGTATAGTCTCGGTTGGCTCATACGGACAGCTTAAAGACAGGGTCAACCGATACTATTTCGAAGCCGGGATGGAAGCGATGATGGAGACACTGGAGCCGGAGATCGTGCTTGTATACTCCAAGATGCCAGATGAGATCGAAGCCAAATATCCAAAAACAAGGTTTGTGGAATATCCGGACTGGACAAGTACGATAAGAGAGGAAATGTAGGATGGGTACTGGTCAAAGTGATCTTTATAAGGGAACCTATGGCGACACACCGGAAAACATCCCGGATGCACTTAAGGGGAAAATAAAGTTCCCGGATAATGATGCACAACTAAAACACATCTTCCGAAAAGCAAGAGGACATCTTGAGGATACTCCGGAAAACCGCAAGCTTCTTCAGGATCTTGCCAATGATGCAAGATACCATGCAGGCAAGGATACGCATGGAAATGACTGGCATTTCAAAACGCTTGAAGATGGATCCCAGATATGGACATCCAGCAGGGACGGCATCATACAGGAGGGAGGATTGAATAATCCTCCAAGACCATGGAATGATCGAACGGGACTTAACAACGATCCTTTTGGAGGTAATCATGAATAGATTTGAATTGTTTTCGCTGATTTATTTTTGGCTGAGCCGCTTTTATAAGAATACAACAGATGACAGGGTCATTAATCAGCTTAGCGAAATGAACCCATTTCTATGGGATGACATTGGTTCCGCCGATCCGGCTGTTTATGATGATTACTGTGCATTTATTGGTGATAGAAAAATCACCGTGGAAAACAGCCTTGATATAGCAAAGGGGTATGTGCAGATAATCGATTATGCTGATATCACCGAAGCCTTCCTGAATGTTGATCATGAACAATGGGAAAAGGGATGCAGGGAATATCTGTCAGCGGATCACAAAGGTGCAGATGACAGTAAATGAAAACAGGGGGATCCCATGTATCTTAAAAAGAAAAAAGAAGCCAATGGCGACATATATCTGTCTGTTATGGAAAAGTATTATGACAGCAAAAATAAAACCACGCGTGAGCGTACCGTACAGGGAATAGGTCATGTAAGCCAGCTGGGCAAAGACTGCGAAGATCCTATCGCATACTATACTGAATATGTGAGGGAACTGACCGAGAAAAAGAACGCCGAAAAAAAAGAGACCATAACGATAGACAAAAGCACCAAGCTCGAAACCGGCACCAAAGACTCATCGAACGTAGGATATGGCATCCTGAAGGAACTGTACCGTTCCCTCCGTCTCGACTATTTCTGGAACTGGAAGACCAGGGGAAAGAAAACGGAATTCAGCACGGACCAGATATTCAGGCTCCTCACCTTCTCAAGGGCGTTGAATCCCGGATCCAAGAGATTCACGCTTGAAAACAGGGATTTCTTTTTCGAGCCCTTTGACGGATTTTCCCTTGATGATATCTACAATGCCCTGGACATCATTGCTGACAATCAGGAAGCCCTCCAGAAATGGATCTATGAGAATTCCCAGAAGATATTTAGGAGGGACTTGTCAGTCTCCTACTTCGACTGCACCAACTATTACTTCGATATAGGCCGCCCGGATGTGGACGAGCTTAATGATGAGGGCAGCCCTGTCGATAAGAAAGGCAACCCGGTTCCTGCTAAATACAGGAAGAGGGGTCCGGAAAAGAACCGCCGCCCTGATCCCATCGTGGAAATGGGGCTTCTCATGGACAGGAACGGAATACCCATCGCCTATGATCTCTTTCCGGGAAACGAATCCGAGAAAGTCCATATGCGGCCGGTGATAAACCGCATCAAAAACACCTTTACGGACGGCCGCATCATATTTGTGGCTGACAGGGGTCTGAACACCTCCGACAACATCTACTGGATAAACGGGGACAACAAGGGCGACAAGAATGACCGCGACGGATACGTATACGGCCAGTCGGTACGCGGGGCAGATGAGGAATTCAAGAAATGGGTTCTCGATGAAACAGGTTACCTGACAGACAGGATAAAGGATGAAGACGGAAACGAAATAACATTCAAGCATAAGTCCAGGGTCTTTCCCAAAGAACTCCATGTAAACGTAACGAAGCCCGGAAGCAAAAAGCCTTCCAAAAGAACGGTAAAGATCGACCAGAAACAGATGGCCTATTACTCTGTCAAATATGCCAAAAAACAGAGGGCGGACAGAGAGGCTATGATCGCAAGGGCAAAAGACCTCATAGCCCATCCAAAGAAATATGACCGTATAACATCCAAGGGAAGCTCTGCATACGTCCTGAACATAGCATTCAGCAAGGACACCGGGGAGATAGTGGATGGCAAAACCCTGAAGCTTGATGAGGATAAGATAAGAGAAGAAGAAAAGTATGATGGCTATTATTCCATCGTGACAAGCGAGCTTGAGATGGACGACTCTGAGATGCGCGAAGTCTACAGCGGGCTTGCAAGGATAGAGGATTCATTCAAGGTGACAAAAACCTTTTTCAAGTCCCGTCCAGTATATGTATGGAAGAACGAGCATATAGACGCACATTTCGCCACCTGCTTCCTTGCGCTTGTGCTGATAAGGCTTCTGGAATTAAAGCTCGGGCGTAAATACCCAGTGAAGAGGATCCTGCAGTCACTTAAGGATTATAACTG
>CADBTX010000133.1 GCA_902797705.1 uncultured Lachnospiraceae bacterium
CTGGGAGGCCTTGCCTACAAAGCGGCAAACACCATGGATTCCATGATCGGCTACAGAAATGAGAGATATGAGTATTTCGGAAAAGCGGCGGCGCGGCTGGATGATGTCCTGAATTTCATTCCTGCCAGGCTTTCTGCCCTGGCTATGATGGCCGGGGCCTTTCTGCTTAAGGGGTTAAGCGGGACTGATGCGGTTAAGACCTGGCTTAAGGACAGGAATAAGTTAAAAAGTCCCAATGCGGGACAGACGGAGTCGGTGGCATCCGGCGCGCTGAAATTAAAGCTCGCAGGACCGGCTTATTACGGCGGAGTATTGACGGACAAGCCTTTTATAGGGGAAGAATATGGAAAAGAGCCTGAAACAGAGGATATTATAAGGGTTAACAGGCTTATGTATTTAGCCGCATTCCTTGGAATGGCCTTTGGATTATGCGTTTCCATTCTTGAATATTATGGAATTTAAGTTTATACTGTTGGAGTTTAGGCAATTTAATAGGAGATACCGGTTATGATTAAAGAAAGACTTGATGAAATAAGAGAGGCCGCAAGGCGCAGGATAGAAGGGAGCCTGGATCTTGAGAAGCTGAACAATGCAAGAGTCGAGCTTCTGGGAAAGAAGGGGGAGCTCACTGCAGTTCTTAAGAGCATGAAGGATGTGGCTGCAGAGGACCGTCCCAAGGTTGGGCAGATGGTCAATGAAGCCCGGGAAGAGATCGAGAAGGCTCTGGAAAACGCAAAGAACAGGCTCGAGGCTGCGGCTCTCGAGGCACAGCTCTCACAGGAGACCATTGATGTCACCCTTCCTGCAAAGGGAAGGACCATAGGACACCCTCATCCCAATCAGATAGCCCTTGGAGAAATGGTAAGGATCTTTACCGGCCTTGGCTATGAGGTTGTGGAGGGACCGGAGGTTGAGAAGGATTATTATAATTTTGAAGCCCTGAATATCCCTGCGGACCATCCCGCAAAGGATGAGCAGGATACCTTCTATATCAACGGGGAAATGCTCCTAAGGACACAGACCAGCGGCGCCCAGGTCCATGAGATGGAAAAGGGCAGGCTTCCCATAAGGATGATAAGCCCGGGGCGTGTTTACAGGTCGGACGAAGTGGATGCCACCCATTCACCCTGCTTTCATCAGGTCGAGGGACTTCTTATAGATGAAAACGTGACTTTCTCGGATCTTAAGGGTACTCTTACCCAGTTTGCAAGGGAACTCTTCGGAAAGGACACAAAGGTTAAGTTCAGACCCCATCATTTCCCCTTTACCGAGCCCTCTGCGGAAATGGATGTTTCCTGCTTTAAGTGCGGAGGAAAGGGCTGCAGATTCTGTAAGGGCGAGGGCTGGATCGAGATCCTGGGATGCGGCATGGTCCATCCCCACGTTCTGGAAATGAGCAATATAGATCCTCTGAAATACAGGGGCTTTGCTTTCGGAGTAGGTCTTGAAAGGATCGCGCTCCTTAAGTACGAAATAGATGATATGCGGCTTCTGTATGAGAATGATGTGAGATTTTTGGGACAGTTCTAAGGACCTGCCGGATTTGATTTTGAAGGAGATACGATGAATACTTCACTTAATTGGATAAAAGCATATGTGCCGGATCTTGATTGTACGGATCAGGAGTTCATGGACAGGATGACCATGACAGGCACCAAGACGGAAGGGTACAGAAGGCTTGATAAGAATCTGGAAAAGATCGTTGTGGGCGAGGTTAAGTCCATCGAGAGGCATCCGGATGCGGACAAGCTTATCGTGTGCCAGGTAAATATCGGAGATAAGGATATACAGATAGTCACAGGTGCTCCGAATGTAAATGAGGGAGACCACGTTGTGGTGGTCCTGGACGGCGGAAAAGTGGCCGGAGGACATGACGGTTCTCCCCTTCCTGAGGATGGCATTCCCATTAAAGCCGGGAAACTCCGTGGTGTGGAAAGTTTTGGGATGATGTGTTCCATTGAGGAACTGGGGCAGAGCAGGGATGTTTTCCCCGATGCGCCGGAAAACGGTCTCTATATACTTCCGAAGGATACTGTTCCCGGTGCGGACGCCGTTGAATATCTGGGTCTCAGGGATACCGTATTTGAGTATGAGATCACTTCAAACAGGGTTGACTGCTACAGTGTTCTCGGTATCGCGAGAGAGGCTGCTGCAAGCTTTGAAAAGGATTTCCATCTGCCTGACGTACCCGTGACCGGGGAAGACGCAAAGGAATCCGCTTCAGACCGCATCAGCGTGGAAATAAAGGACAGGGACCTCTGCACTAGATACGTGGCCAGGGTGTGCACGGATATTAAGATCGGCGAGTCTCCGGACTGGATGAAGAAGAGGCTTCGTTCCGCAGGGATAAGGCCTATCAATAATCTGGTGGACATCACCAACTATGTGATGATGGAATACGGTCAGCCCATGCATGCCTTTGATCTTTCCACTATTGCAGGAAACAGGATAGTGGTCAGAAGGGCAAAGGACGGGGATACCTTTACCACACTTGACGGAAATGAAAGGACCCTGGATCACGATGTTCTTATGATCTGTGACGGGGAAAAGGAGGTAGGCATTGCCGGTATCATGGGAGGAGAGAATTCCATGATCACCGAGGATGTGCATGAAGTATTGTTTGAGGCCGCCACCTTCAACGGACCGAATATCAGGAAATCCGCAAAGAGGATCGGTCTCCGTACCGATGCTTCCGGCATCTTTGAAAAGGGCCTTGATGCAAATAATGCTCTTGACGCGATCAACAGGGCCTGTGCTCTTGTGGAGGAACTTGGCTGCGGAAAGGTCTTAAAGGGCGCCGTTGACGTTCATGAGCCGCTCCCCACAGAGAAGAGGATCGTATTTGAGCCTGACAGGATCAATGAATTCCTTGGAACAGATATCTCCAGGGATACCATGATGGACATATTTAAGAGACTCTCTATTGAGTACGATAAGGACAGCAATGAGCTTATCTGCCCCACCTTCCGTCAGGATCTTCTGGGATTTGCGGATATTTCGGAGGAGGTAGCAAGGTTCTTCGGATACGATAAGATCCCCACGACCCTTCCTTCATCCGGAGCCGAGGCGGGCGGTATATCATTTAAGCTTATGATCGAGGCGATCGCCCGTAATGTGGCCGAATTTAACGGCTTTTCACAGTGCATGACCTATTCCATGGAAAGCCCCAAGGTATTTGATAAGCTTCTTATGCCGGAGGATGCTCCCGAGAGAAAGGCGATAAAGATAAGCAACCCCCTTGGTGAGGACTTCTCCATTATGAGGACCGTTATACTTAACGGGCTTCTCACCAGCCTCGCCCTTAATTTCAACAGAAGGAACAAGGATGTTAAGCTTTACGAGCTTGGAAATATCTACATTCCCGCATCTCTTCCCCTTACCGATTATCCTGACCAGAGGATGCAGTTTGCCCTCGGGTTTTACGGTGATGGCGACTTCTACACCATGAAGGGCTATGTGGAGGAATTCCTTATAAAGACCGGAATGAATGAAAAGGCCGCCTATGATCCGAAGAGCGGAATATCTTTCCTTCACCCCGGACGTCAGGCCTTTATAGAGTATCAGGGTGAGGTCATCGGTTATATGGGTGAGCTCCATCCCCTTGTGAGAAAGAATTATGAGATCGGAGAAAGGGTATATATCGCGGTCATCGACATGCCGGAGATCGTAAAGAAGGCGACCTTCAACAGGAAGTTTAAGGGCATCGCCAGATTCCCTGCGGTAACACGTGATCTTTCGATGGTGGTTCCCAAGGGTATACCTGCCGGAGACATTGAATCCATGATAAGACAGAGAGGCGGCAAGCTCCTTGAGAACGTGAACCTCTTTGATATCTATGAAGGAGAGCAGATAAAGGACGGCTTTAAGTCCATGGCATATAAGATCACCCTTAGAAATCCCGAAAAGACCCTTTCAGATGATGAAATAACATCTGTAATGAAGAAGATCCTGAACGGTCTTGAGGGAATGGGGATAGAGCTCAGATCATGAGCGGTCTCTTAAAAAAGGATTTCTGGTACGACCTTCCGGAGGAGCTCATCGCACAGGATCCCCTTGAAAAAAGGGATGAGTCCAGGCTCATGGTGCTAAATAAGGAAACGGGTGATATTGAGCATCGGACCTTTGCCGATATAAAGGAGTATCTAAGGAGCGGAGACTGTCTGGTGTTAAATGACACCAGGGTTATTCCGGCCAGGCTTCTTGGTGTCAAGGAGGATACGGGAGCGGCAGTGGAGATACTGCTTTTGAAGCGCCTGTCCGATGATTCCTGGGAGTGTATAGTCCGTCCCGGAAAGAAGCTTAAGCCCGGTGCCAGGGTTGTTTTCGGAGATAAGCTTCTGAAAGCTGAGATAATGTCCCTCGCTGAAGAGGGAAACAGGATAGTGCGCTTTGAGTTTGAAGGTATCTTCGAAGAGATACTGGACAGATTGGGTGAAATGCC
>CADBTX010000134.1 GCA_902797705.1 uncultured Lachnospiraceae bacterium
CTCGGCTGCTTAAAGCCAAGGACATAGGCATGCAGTACCTGCCCTTCGGTCTTAAAGCCGCTTCTCATACCGCCATATACCTGATCCCCGAGGAGCGGATGACCGATACTCGCCATATGGACCCTTATCTGGTGGGTCCTGCCGGTCTCAAGAGCGCACTCGATATATGTAAGATCCCCGAAGTTTTCAAGAACGTGAAAATGGGTCACTGCCCTTTTGCCATCCGGAGTCACAGCCATCTTCTTCCGGTCATTCTTTGACCTTCCTATAGGCTTATCAATAACCCCGTCTTCCACTATATTCCCGTTTACAATGGCCCGGTAAAGCCTTCTGATCGAATGCTCCTTAAGCTGCTCCGCGATGGAGGCATGGGCCCTGTCATTTTTGCATACGATGACGGAGCCGGTGGTATCCTTATCTATCCTGTGGACTATGCCGGGTCTTAGGACGCCGTTAATACCGGAGAGATCCTTACAGTGAAATAATAGCGCATTTACCATGGTACCGCTGAAGTGGCCGTTGGAGGGATGCACCACCATGCCCTTCGGCTTATTTACCACCAGCACATCACTGTCTTCATAGAGTATATCAAGCTCAATATCCTCCGGAAGAATGTCCGGTATCCTGGATTCCGGTACCCTCAGGGTCACCCTGTCCCCTTCCGAAAGACGTATGCTGCTTTTTCCGGCTTTTTTACCGTTTACCGATGCAGCCCCCTCGGAAATAAGACGGCTTACATAGCTTCTTGAAAGGGAAGCTTCCACTCCGGACAGAAAGGTATCTATACGGAGACCGTTCGAATCCTCATCTGCAACTATGCTTATCTCCCGCTCACTCATCTTCTTCCTTTATCATGGATGAATGGAGATGGAGCTTCGGATCATTGGCCTTCTTCATATTAAGGTCATCCTCCTTATATACAAAGAGTATGAGTATGGCCAGGGCAAAGGAGGATACCGTAACATAGATATCCGCCACATTGAAGATGGGGAAATTTATATAAATGATATAGATAAAGTCAACAACGGAACCTGTCTTCAGCCTGTCGATGAAATTTCCTATGGCACCGGCGGTTATCAGGCAGATAAAAAACTTGAGTATGGTATATTTCTTTGTGGCGGGAAGCCTTATCAGTAAATAGGCCATGATCAGAATGAAGATAAGGGACACCGCCAGGAAAAAGTAACGATGCCCGTAAAGTATGCCGAAGGCTCCGCCCCTGTTTCCCCCTTCCAGAAAGCGTAATACCAGAACGTCCTTTATGATGGGAAGATCTTCCTTTCCCATAAGGTATCTGACTGCAAGAGACTTTGTATACTGATCCAGGGCAACCAGAGCGGCTATGAACAGGGTGCAGAGAATAAATGATTTGAATTTCGCGGTTTTGCTCATTAATTAATCTTCGTCCTTTATAATAAGTTCGTTTATGCCCATTAAGAGCTCTTCATCGGTTACGGTACTGTCGATAACGGCCTTTCCGACCTTCTTTAACAGTATGAATCTTATCTTTCCGTTATCCATTTTCTTATCCAGCTTTGTGATCTTTAAGATCTCACCTGCGTCGGCTTCATCAGGCAGGGAAAGAGGCAGATTAAAGGGCAGGAACATATCCCTTATCTCATAATACTCTTCCGTGTCAATATTGCCCCGTTTATAGGAAATAAAGGAAGCGGCGATCATCCCGAGAGCGACGCACTCCCCGTGGAGCAATTTGAAATCCATGTATTTCTCGATGGCGTGGCCTATGGTGTGGCCGAAATTAAGAATGGCCCTCATGCCTTTTTCTGTGGGATCCTGCTCAACCACAAAGGCCTTGATCTTAAGGGATTCATAGATCATCTTCTTAAGGACTTCGCTGTCGAGGTCGTTGATCTCATTAAAGTGGTTTATCAGCCATTCATAATAGGAATTATCACGGATAAGCCCGTGCTTTATTATCTCCCCCATGCCGGAAGCAAATTCCCTTTTCGGAAGGGTGTTCAGAAAAGAAGTGTTGATATATACGAGGCAGGGCTGATGAAAGGCCCCGACCATGTTCTTATAAGCATAGAGATCAACGCCGGTCTTACCTCCGACGGAACTGTCGGTCTGGGAAAGAAGGGTGGTGGGAAGCTGGATAAAGCGGATGCCCCGCAGATATACAGCGCTTGCAAAACCGGCCATGTCTCCTATCACACCGCCTCCAAGGGCAATGATAAGATCCTTCCTGTCAAATTCCTTTTTTATAAGGACCGTAAGGATATCCCTGACCCGGTCCAGATTCTTATTCTCCTCACCGGCAGGTACCGTGAGGGTAAAAAGCTCTTTGAATGAAGACAAGCAGCTGTCATATACGGTTTTTAAGTGATGTTTTTCAACATTGCTGTCGGTAACTATGAGGGCCTTCCTGTCGGAAAGCTGAAGCATAGAGAGTTTTGACGGCAGCTGGTCTAATGAATCCTCTATAAAAATATGGTATCCCGGACCGGATACAGTGTCTTTTATGTCAATTGAGGGCATTTCTGATCCTTTCAAACAAAAAACAAGCAGAGATATGAACATCTCTGCCTGTCATTATATCATAATCACTTTAATTTTTTAAAATCGGCCACCGGCAACCCTTGCGAACTCATAAGCCTTGCTGTTCTGTGAAACAGAAGGACTCTCGGTGGAATTGTCTCCTGAAAGCTCTACGCTCTTAGGAGCGATGATAAAGATGTAACTGGAGATCTTTACCATATTACCGCTTAATGCATAGGTGGCACCGGAAACGGTGTTTACGATCTTCTCGGCGATGCCTTCATTAACGCCGTCAAGATTCAGCACAACAGTGCGGTCCGAAAGAAGGGAATCGATGATATCGCAGACCTCGGTGTCTGAGGTGGGCCTGAACATCGTGATCTCACGATCGGAATCTACGCTGCCCTTGCTCTTCCTTGAGGAACGCATGGGAGTGATCTTTGCCTTTCTTGCAGGCTCCTCTTCCTTACGCTCTTTTCTCCCGAATAAGCCTCTCTGCTCTTCTTCCTCTTCTTCCTCTTCTATAAAATCATCATCATCATAATACTCGTCGTCTTCATCATTTAAGCTGAAAGTATTCATGATCTTGTCAAAAAAGCTCATTGGTTAAATCCTCCCTGTAATCCGTAGTCACGCTCTCCAAAAATCCCTGTTCCCACACGTACCATGGTGGCCCCCTCTTCCACAGCGACCACATAATCATTGGTCATTCCGAAGGATAACACATCAAGAAACCTGCCGGGACGCGTGTTCTCACGGTTTACATAGTACATCTTATTTGAATTTATGTCAACAGCTTTTTTAATCATTTTTTTAAAAAGTTCACGGTTTTTTTCCGAATTATCAACGTTTGGAGCGATACACATAAGTCCCCGGAGGGTAATTTTCGGTAAACCAATTATTTTGTCAACCAATTCTGTAACCCTGTCATAGCTGACCCCGAATTTTGAATCTTCATCTCCTATGTTTATCTCCACCAGAATATCCTGGCTCACATCTTTTTTTACGCACTGGCGGCTTATCTCCTCAGCCAGTTCAAAGGAATCCACGCTGTGGATAAGCTTCACCTTTCCCGCGATATACTTTACCTTATTCTTCTGAAGGTGGCCTATCATATGCCAGTTGATATCAGAGGGCATCTCTTCCATCTTCCGGGTGAGTTCCTGGACCTTGTTTTCACCGAAATCCCTGATCCCGGCATCATAGGCCTCCATTATGAGATCAACGGGTTTGGTTTTTGACACTGCGATGAGGGTCACTTCCGAAATGTCCCTTCCGGCTCTTTCGCAGGCCTTTTCAATATTTTCCTGAACTTCCTTAAGATTTTTCCTGACATCCAAAGCCATAATCATTCCCTTCCCTTAATTTCCTTAAGCCGCGTTACGTCATCCGGAGCACAATAGTCAGCCGTTATTTTCAGAGATTTGTATCAAATACAAAATCCGCGTCCTTTACGCTGCTGCCGTCAAGCACTATATGATCATAGACCCGGAGACCGTAGGTGGTCCCGGATTCCACAATGGAATATTCCTTATTTGAATAGAGTGCATTTATCTTGGTAAAATCAGCGTAACCGTTATTCATGTTATAAACCCCGGTAAGGGAAGCCTTGTCGCTGACGGTAAAGGTCTCATCGGAATCCGGTTTAATAAGTATATCTCCGGGATTAAGGACCATGGTGTCGATATATACCCGTCCGTCCTGCTTATCATATACCTTTGCGTCAACGAATTCAGTGCTCCTTGTGCCGTCCTCAAGATAGGCTTCTCTTATGAAGCCGTCGGAATCCGAGGCGCCGCCCTTTGTCAGGAATTCCTCCGGGATAGTATAAAACTGCATGTTCACAATGGAGGAGTTGGGGATCTTTAAGCCCTCTTTTTCGTCCGTAAGAAGCTCCACATCGATATAGCGGTCCTGGGCAAAGGTTATCATGGAATTGGTGAATGTGAGCATCAGGTACTTCCCGTCCTGATTATTCAGGATGCCGATAAGCCCCCAGGACGTGTTGCCGTTCTTTAAGAATCGGACGTTGATATACTTTCCCTCGGTGAACTGGTCTTCCCAGCTCTCATCCCATTTTAGTATGAGCGACCATTTTTCCCCGGTCACAAGCCGGTAAAGGTCATCCCCCGAAGACACCAGGGCATTGTCTGTACGCATATTCCGGGGATGATGGCTCTCTTCGAAGGTGTCGGCGCAGACCCCTTCAGCATTAAGGGTCTCGAGGCCGTCTGTGGAATAGATCACTATGCCGCTGTCCGGGGCATAGCCCATATCCAGGGAGTTATCGGGGATCATGTTTCCCGACAGGGAATTTAAGGTGTTAAGCAGGTTTTCGTTTGTGATCCTTGAAATGGTGCCGTTTAGGGAATACTTAAAATCGTAGACCGAAGAAAAGAGATTGTCCTTATAGGACTTTCTGTAAGTCACAAGCTCATCCCTTATCTCGGTAAGATCTCCTTCAGTAAGGTCGGAGTGCATCGCCTGCTTCGACTTCAGTATATCTGAAAGGGTGCCGCTCTCATCTATGGAATATACAAGAGCGCCTTTTGAAACCCTCTGATTTTCGTGGGTATAGAAATTGACATAGCCGTTGTTCATGCTCTGAACAACCATCTCTTCCCTTATGGCCACAGCCCTTCCGGTGGTGTTCTTGGCCAGGGTGCCGAGTTTTACTTCATAGCCGGCAATGGTGGTCTTTCTGCTGGCCATTATGATCATGATGATAATGTATACAAAAATAAAGCCAAAGACAGGAATCCCGAGATTCATCCGGTTAAGGGAATGCCTCTCGAATTTCCTGACTTTGACATTTTTACCTTCCTGGCTTCTCTTTGAGACAACCTTCCGTTTACGCAAAATCCAAAACCTTTTCCTGCAGATCTGAAGGAAGGTCTTCCTTTTTACCGGTAAAGCTCAGAGTCAGGGATACATCGCATTTGTTACTGATATCTTCAAGTTTCTTGATAAGATCGACGGCGTCTTTGGGACTGCCTAAAGATGTAATGATAAGGAGTTTATCTACGAAAAGCTGTTCGAGATCGTGATCGGCACTCATTATGCCGCTTATGAATCCGTAAAATTCTTCGGCTCCGTTGATTTTATAATCACTGATATTAACGAATCTCACCGTGTTTTTGATCTCAAACATATGTGAAAGATCGTTATCCAGAAATACTACGTTTCCTCTTGCGTTCTGTGCCGCTTCGGAAACCTTCTCTAAAAGAAATTTGGTCTTACCCTGTCCTTTTTCCGCTACAATAAGCTTGATCATAAGAAAATACCCCTGCCGCAGGCTTCTTGTGCCCGCCTGTCCCGTGCCTGCCCGGAACCGGCTACCCGGTTACCAGGATATTATACCTTATTCTCTCTACTTTATCAATCCAAGAAGGGCCGATGTTTTATCATAGGTGACATCGATGGTGTTGCCCTTCATGACGCAGGAAATGTAGTTATTTCCGCCCTGATCCTTTGAAAGCATGACGAGGCATCCTCCTGCCGCAAGGGTGGTGCCGGTCTTCCCTCCCACCACATTCACATTTAACGGAGCAATGGCGGTGCCCTTTAAGAAACGGTTGGTGTTGTCACAGGAGAAGGAGGCCTCCGAACCGTCAGAATGCTTGAAAACAGTGGAATAAGACGGGGTTCCGATGACCTGTACTATCTCCTCATGCTTTATAGCCTCATTGAAAAGGAGATACATGTCATAGGCCGTGGTGTAATGATTTTCATCCTGAAGTCCGTGGGGATTTACGAAATTGGAATTTGTGGCACCGATATGACGGGCTTCCTCATTCATCATCTCGGCGAATTTCTCTGTACTTCCGGCCACATTTACTGCAATGAGCTGGGCCACGTCATTTGCGGAATAGATAAGAAGCAGGTGCAGTGCCTGGTCCATGGTCATGCTGTCTCCGCTCTTTAAGCCGATCTTCTGCACATCCCCCTCGGTGAAGACACAGCTCTCATCTGCTGTGTATACCTCATCGGGACTGGAATTCTTAACGGCCACAATAGCGGTGAGGATCTTTGTCATACTGGCGGGATATAGTACAGCCAGGGCATTTTTGCTGTACATGGTATTGGCGTTTGCCGTATCCACCAATATGGCGGAACCGTAGGAATCCGGCCCTCCGGAAACCTCTTCTCCGGCCTCCAGATCCCCGTCAGGCACGGCAATATCCGCCGCGAAGGGGGCAGCTGTATTGTTTTCATTGCTGGTCTCAAAGCTGAAGGCTGTTTCCTGAGAAGAGATATCAAAGGGTAAGATGACCTGCTTTCCGGAGCAGGCGCTTAAAAACACAGCAGAAAGGCATACCGCAGAAACGCAGCATGCCCTTATTCTTTTACCTGAAAATAGTGAAAAATGGATCATTTATACATTTCCCGCCACTCTAGATCTCCCCTGTCAAGGGATTTGATCAAAAGCTCAGCCGTTGCAAGATTAGTTGCCAGTGGGATATTATGCATGTCACAGAGCCTTACCACCTGGTTTACATCAGGTTCATGCTGCTTTGAAGTAAGGGGATCTCTTAAAAATATCACGAGATCCATCTCATTCTGTTCTATCTGGGCTCCAAGCTGCTGCTCTCCTCCCAGATGACCTGCCAGAAATTTATGCACAGTAAGGTTCGTGATCTCCTCAATAAGCCGACCTGTTGTACCCGTGGCATAGAGATCATGATGTGAAAGAATTCCCCGATAAGCTATACAGAAATTCTGCATAAGCTTCTTTTTTGCGTCATGCGCAACCAATCCGATATTCATAAATAACCTTCTCTTCCTTGCATCCGGACGCAGTCAAAACCGGTCCGTACGTCTTAAAAGCCCCACATTTAGCACAACCCCGAGTTCCATAAAGATACTGATAAGGCTTGTCATGCCGTAGCTTACAAAGGGCAGGGGTATGCCGGTATTCGGCATCACGCCCGTTGTAACGGCCACGTTGAAGAATGTCTGGAAGCCGAGGTGGGCTGCCACCCCGGCACATACAAGCGTGCCTGACAAGTCCGACGCATTCCAGCCTGTGCGGATGATCTCTATGATGATGATAAAGATCAGTATCAGGATAGCCATGCATCCGATAAAGCCCAGCTCCTCACCGACTATGGCGAAGATAAAATCCGTCTGGGGTTCGGAGATAAAGTTACCGTTCTTCACGGAACCCACTTCGTTATTCTTGTAGCCCTTCCCCATGAGCTGTCCGGAGCCTATGGCCACTATGGAATTCTGCTGCTGGTATCCCTCGTCGTTGGAATAGTTCTCCGGCTGCAGCCATGCCAGTATCCTTGCCTGCTGGTAATCCTTTATTATCTCCTGATTCGGCTGAAGGATGAGCATGAGGCCAAGAACTATCACCGGTACCGCCACAGCCAGTGTTCCGAATATGATCTTAAATGACAGTCCCCCAATGAACAGCATACTGAGAAAGATCAAAATAAAAACAAGACTTGTGGAGAGATCCGGTTCCTTGTAAATAAGGAACCAGGGTATCAGAAACAGTACCAGCCCAAGTAATACATACCCCACCTTATTCAGTTTATCCTTGTTTTTCATAATAAACTTTGAGAAGAATAAAATCAACAGGAATTTGGCAAACTCCGAGGGCTGGAACTGTATTCCCGCAATGGTTATCCATCTCGTGGCGCCTCCGTGGGTGCTGCCCAGGATCAGAACCGAGGACAGCAGCACAAGGCTCGCGAAATAATAGATCCAGTAGAAGTTCAGCACAAAGCGGTAATCCACCAGGGAAATGACGATCATGAACAGGACCCCAATAACGAGTCCCGCCACCTGTCTCATCTGCACCGATTCCTTTGCGCTCCCGATTATCACCACACCGTAGATCGATATGGCGATAGAGAACAGTATGAGGAAGAAATCATAATTTTTAATGTGATAAGTCTTTGGCAGCATCAGTCCGATATGGCGGCGCTGTCAGGCAGCACTGCCTCTCCCTTGATAATGTCATCTTTGTCAGCGATCTTAAAGTAATACCTGAAGATATCCCTTGTCACCTCTGCCGCGTTGGAGGAGGTGTACCCGTAGGCGATACGTGTGGCCACCGCGATCTCGGGAGTGTTATAGGGTGCAAAACCCACGAAA
>CADBTX010000135.1 GCA_902797705.1 uncultured Lachnospiraceae bacterium
ACTCTGTACCGGACTTATGATCTTCGCGGGGTGCAGCTACCGAAACATAAAAATACATTCAGCATCCCTGCCAGGATATTTCTTGATCTTCCTATCCTTTGAAATTCTCTTTGAAAATAAGGCCTTTGAAATTCTCTTTGAAAATAAGCCATAGAAAATCTTTGAAATTATCCGAAGGGGGAGGCATATTGACTCTTTGACACGGGGCGGATGTGTGATATGCTGAGATCAAATGAACCATTCGTGTAACTATTCAGAACAGTCACTTGCGGAACCGCAAGTGACGTATGAATGCGAAAAACTTATCGTAAATCTCATCAAGGAGGGATCAGGATGAATGACAGAAGACCGGACGATATGGTCCGAATCACCACAGCGGAACTGGCAGATGCCTATATCGGGGAGCAGCTTGCGGCACTCCGTGAACAGATAGGTGATAAAAAAGTATTGCTGGCTTTATCGGGAGGCGTTGATTCTTCCGTTGTGGCAGCCATGCTCATCAAGGCCATCGGAGACAAGCTCACCTGCGTCCATGTGAATCACGGTCTGCTACGCAAGGGCGAGCCCGAGCAGGTCATAGAAGTATTCCGTAACCAGATGAAAGCAAATCTCATATATGTGGACGCCACTGACAGATTCCTCGACAAGCTGGCCGGGGTCACGGATCCCGAGGAGAAACGTAAGATAATCGGCGGCGAATTCATAGAAGTATTTGCCGAGGAAGCACGGAAGCTTGACGGCATCGAATTTCTGGCACAGGGCACCATCTGGCCGGATATACTTGAAAGCGAGGCCGGCATCAAGGCTCATCACAATGCAGGGGGCCTCCCTGATGATATGAAATTTGAACTGGTGGAGCCGGTCAGGATCCTTTTCAAAGATGAGGTCCGGATCGTTGGCGAAAGGCTTGGTCTTCCCGCAAACATGGTATATCGCCAGCCCTTCCCGGGCCCCGGACTCGGAGTCCGCTGCCCCGGAGCCATCACAAGAGACCGTCTGGAGGCGGTACGGGAGTCCGACGCCATTCTCCGCGAGGAGTTCGCAAAGAACGGACTGGAAGGCAAGGTATGGCAGTACTTTACGGTGGTTCCCGATTTTAAATCCACAGGCGTGAAGGACGGCAGACGTACCTTCGACTGGCCCTGCATAATCCGCGCCATCAATACCACTGATGTTATGGAAGTAACGGTAGAGCATCTAAGCCGCGAGCTCATAGATCACCTGGTCCAGAGGATCATCTCCGAGGTCCCCGGCATCAACAGGGTCCTCTTTGACTACACACCGAAGCCCCCCGCCACAGTGGAATACGAATAATGGATCATCGCCGGAATAACTGATCCTTCTGAAGTTTTCCGGCCCCGGTCACCATCTGATGGCCGTGAATATTGCAGCAATGATCCCGCAAAGCACACCCGGGATACAGATGATGATCTCGATCAGCCCTATCACGAAGAATTTGCGGGCCGAAGTTATTCCCTCTCTCTTTGACCTTGCGGCATACACCGTCCCGATAACAGCCATCACAAGGCACGGCAAAGGTGTAAAGATCAGAAAAAATGACACTGCAAAAACCAAAGCCATCGCAGTCGCGTCGCTGCCTGTGGATAGATAGCTTACCGTTAGCGGTATCAGGCATGCGACAGCGACTGCAAAAACTATGATCGGTATCAGTGTCAGGACTTTTGAAGTCGTGGTCAATTATTTTTCCTCTGTGCCGGCCGGATCACTTTCCCTTCGTTTACGGCCTCATGGTTATTATGAGCTTCCTGCAGCTGCTTCTTCTTCTCACGGAAGGACTTCCGTCCTCCGAGATCCAGCCCCTGCTCCTTTTCCAGCTTAACCAGATTTACAGGCCTTATCTTTCCACCGGACTCCGGTACCAACGCAGAGCCCATCATATCCTGAAGTCCCTGCAGATCCTTTCCCTTTTTAGTGTTAAGCTCGACTATGAACTCGTGTGCTCCTTTCGGATCCAGCACGCCATATGCAAGTGCGGCTTTATCGTATATGGGATTATCCCGGTTAGCAGTATTGTTAAGATATGACTTTATCTGCTTTATAACCTCTTCCCTCTGGCCCACAAGCTGCTGCTTATAATAATCGTATCTGCCTTCGTCTATATAATTCTCGTTTTGTATCAGGTGTCCGAGAGACTGGCAGTAGGAGTTAAGATAGCTGAATTTTGCCTTCATATTAAGATCCGGCGTCATGTTCGGTTCATCTCCCAAAAGCTTTCGGATATTACTGTATTCCGCATTCATGCTGTCATTTTCCGTATAAGCCGCATCCTGTCTTAAGCGCAGAACTTCCTCTATGAGACCCTTCTGTCCGTAGCTGTCCGATCTGTGATACCAGTGCTGTGATCCCACGGACCAAACCTCATTAAGCAGCTGTCCGGCTGCCATCTGACGGTGCATGAAATTGGTGAATTCATATTCATTATGGAATGAGGTATTGGCAGCCTTTTCTCCGTGCAGTCCCGCAATATTCATGTCCGCAAAGTTATCCTTGGCCCATGCGGGATCAAGCTCATTTGCAAGAGTGAACATGATATTAAAGCGTGTATTGTCAAATTCGTTATTCAGGTGCTTATTAACACGGTCATACTTCGGATCGGTAAGCCACTGCTTTACGTTCTCCGTCAGACGCTCTTTTTCTTCGGGTGTGGCAGAGCCGTCACAGAGCTTCTTCAAGCCTTCCTTCACAGCCTTGTACTGCTTTGAGTCAAAGTGGAAGAGGGAATCTGCCTTATTCAGCATGTTCCTTATAGCATTTACGGATCTTTCGTGGCTCAGGCCTGTCTTCCCTTCGAGAGTGGTCTCTTTCCCGTTCTTTACGGCTTCGATCTCACGGTTTAAGCTCCCAAGTCCTGTATTAATATAGAGATCCGCTCTTTCCACAAAGGTGTGGTCTATCATCAGATGATTCTCTTTTGGAGGGATCTTTCCCGAAGCAAGCCTCTTTAGCTCATTGTATATCATGGGGTCAGCTATATCTTTGATCTCATCGACCCTGTTCTTTGCCTTCTCTATTTCCCCTATCATTGCTTCGCGGGCCTTCATCTTCAGCTCATAATCAAGGGGTACGCTGCCGTCTGCTCCATTGGAGACTCTATCCGCATTGATGCATAACCCGCCAAGCAGATCTTTTAGCGCTCTCGGGGTATTTTCCCGGTCTTCCCTGCGGGCCTTGATATCTTCATTCACCAGCCTTACCTTTTCAGCCAGGATATCAAAAACCTCCGCTCTTTTTTCCGGATCCTTTTCATAGGGCTTTGATAACACCTTATCCTTAATAAGGGCATTCAGTTCTCTAAGCTCATCCGACAAACCCTTTGCTTTCTTCCCATGGCTCTCAAGTTCATCTATATGCTCCTCTATGTTTCTTGAAAGATCGGCAAGATGGGAGTAAACACCCAGATCGCTTAAAGGCCAGCCATTATTGTATGCTTCCCGTCTCTCCGGTATATACCTTAAAAGAGGCTGTAAACCTCTGTAACCTGAAACTGAATCTTCAAACGAAGATTTGGCATTATCGTGGCCAAAGAGAATACGCATATTATTATTAGCAAATTCGGGATCTGCTTCCTGTTTTGCCACAAGATCTTTTACCACGCTGTCAATGGTATCGTAGCATCGATCGATCCTCTCCCAATATTCCCTTTCCTTTTCGGGAGTGATATTCCCCTTCTCTTTATCGATAAGATACTCACTCCAGATATCCTTTAGTTCATACTGAGCGTAGGTAGCCTTGTGATAAGGGAAGGCCTCCGCCTTTTCTTCCACCTCTTCAAAAGTGAATTCCTTTGTTTCTCCGGGTATGATAGGGTTCTTTGACCTGTCGATCTTCTCAAGGGGCGCCCTGAAATTTGCCTCCGGTATTTTGATAATGGGCTCCATAATATCAACCTTCATTGTGGCAGTGCCAAGTCTCGCATTCTTTAACACTGCCTGAAGGGGCTTCAGATTCAGTGCGGACACGATCTGTCCATCCTGCTTCATGAGCTCTTCCGCACGGTTAATACCCCTTTCCGCAACGGCCAATACTCCCTTTATCTTTTCAGCATAAACATTGCTTACAAGACCTCCTTTGAGCCCGAATAATTCGATATAAGAATTCTGGAGTTTCTCCTTTTCCTTCTCACTTAAATTATCCTTTTGAAAAAGCTTCTCATTCTCCTCAAAACCATAAATCTCCTGAGCAATAGGCAATAATAGTCCGGCGAGGCACTTTCCGATCTCGTCCTTCTGCTTGGCAGGTGTAAGATCTCCCGGGGAATCAAGCACCTTATTCAGGCGTTCAACGTATTCATTCTGCCTGTCAAAGAGCGTCCCCTTTGCCTGTGCTTCCATTGCGTCCACTATGGCTTTCCCGTCATCATAACCGGGGGACAGCATACCGGCGATATTGACAATATATGACATACCGTCGGCCAGCTGACCCCTGCCTATATTTGACATGTTCTTTGCGGGCGCATCCAGATACTTCATGCGGACAGCCGTTTCCACGTTGCGTAAAAGATTATGGTCATCTGACACATTATGTGGCGAATCCGGCCTTGTAAGTATATCAAGAGCCTTGCTGTAATCGTCATTTCGCCCTTCTGTTGTCTTAAAAGCATCCCATTCTTCCTGACCTACAGCTTTCTTTACCGCTTCCACAAAGCTTCCCGTATCGTTCCCGATCATAGCCTGCATTTCCCTTATGCGGTCATGGGCGTAGGGATCAACGGAAAAGATATTATTGAGTTCCTTATCCTTTTCCATTACTTCATTAATCTGCTGAAGATCCCTCTCCTGATCAGCATCCGTATATTCTTTCACAGGGTGAGCCTCTGCTATATTCCTTATGGCGGAAGGGTCGGCTAAAAGGTCCTTTTCATCCTTGCTCAGCTTTTTATTAAGGGCAATGGTAAGATCCTGTCTTATACCATCAAGTCC
>CADBTX010000136.1 GCA_902797705.1 uncultured Lachnospiraceae bacterium
CGCATTCGGCTAATTAAATCGTGCTTCGCACGATGAGCCGAATGCCTAAATGCCAAGGCTTTCATACGCCCTCAGCAGCAAGTGCTTCGGGCTGTTCTGAATAGTTACTTCAGGATATCTTAGTTTATCACAGCAGACAAGATATCGCCGCATTATCACAGGGCTTTAAGCTCCACTCCGACTGGTCCGGGATATCGGCCTTCATAAGTCTGCGCCTGTCCTCTTCATTATAGCCATCGCCAAATACGATCCTGCAGATGGGAGGAAGATTTTCATCAATTTCTTCCGGATGTTCCGGAAACCGATCAATGGCCGTAGTGACGGTGCGTTTCATATCATAGTTGACAAAGTTCTCCCTTTCATCTCTGTCCGTTCCCTTCGACAGGGTAAGAAAGCATTTCATTTTTTCTTCATGAAGCCTGTAAAGCACAGGGAAAAACCCGGGAAAGTGTTTTGATGACATGGAGCAGAGGGATCTTTGCATATAGTCGAACATGATGATCCCGGATGTAAGGACTGTTTTAGCTCTTAGAAGAAAGGAGTAATTGAAGAGCCGGTCTTCGCCGAACTCCAGATCCGTTGAAAACCGTATGTGATACAAATCGATCAGCTTTTTATCATAAAATTTGTTGCATGCCGAATAGATCAGCATGACACGGGTTCTTATGTATTCATCGGCAAAAGATGACATATCAGGGTAGAAATGATCTTCTACAGCAGATATCTCGGATCTCCCGTCAAGAAAAAGTCGTTCAAAGCCAAATATGATCATGTCGGGGGCGGCCGGAAGCAGATCTTCGGCGCGCCTTAAGAATCCGGATTTAAGTCTGTCATCGCAGTCAACAAAGGTGATATAGTCGCCGGAAGCCGCATCTATTCCGGCATTCCTCGCGCCGGACGCACCCTCGTGGGACCTGAGTATTATCTTCACCCGGGGATCATCACTGTATCCTTCAAGTATCCTGTCAGTCCCGTCATCGGACCCGTCATCAATAACTATGAGCTCGCTGTCATCCCGCATCTGATCCATGATCGACGTGAGACATTCATCAATATAGGTTCTGCAGTTATATGCCGGTACTACTATCGACAGTTTCAATTGGCTTTTCTCCTCTGTAAATTTTTATACTGCCCGGTTTTAAGTATAGCATATACTTTGTATCTACTATATAAAAAAGGACTGCCGTGGTATAATGGTTCAAAATTTTACCTGAAAGGGAGGGTGTCGTAGAGATATGAAAACAATTCGGTTTAAGATCATTCTCGGAATTCTTCTTTGTTCCCTGCTTACAGCTATAATCGTGGGAGTGCTTTCAATACGGAGCACCATGCGTATCTCCGAATCGGATTCGGAGGCCACCATGGTCAATCAGACTGCGGCGGTGGCAAATGAAATGGATTCCACGATCCTCAGGGTTGAGCAGTCGGTCAATATCCTGGCGGATATCATAAGCAGCAGGATAAGTGAGAGACGGTTTTTCTCGGATGTGAATTACGCCGACGCCTTTACCAATGAGGTACTGGATCAGGTATATCGTTTTTCAGAGCATACAGACGGGGCCATCACCAGTTATGTCAGGTACAATCCTGAGTTTTCCAATCCTACTTCCGGATGCTTCCTGACGAGAAACAGTCTTAGTGACCCCTTTGAATCTGTGACCCCCACAGATTTCAGTATGTATGATCCCTCCGATACCGAGCATGTGGGCTGGTATTACATTCCTGTTCAGAACGGGGCGCCCGTATGGATGGATCCCTATCTTAACAGCAATATCAACGTATATATGATCTCCTATGTGGTCCCTCTTTATGCAGAGGACGGGACTTCTATCGGAATAGTCGGTATGGATATCGCTTTCACGCAGCTTACGGATATGATCGATTCCGCAAAGCTCTTTGATACCGGCTACGGTTTCCTTACAAACAAGGATGGAAATATCGTTTATCATAAAGATGCTGAATCCGGGCAGAGCCTTGCTTCTCTTGACAGTTCCCTGTCGGGGGTCGGCTCCTATATCTCAAATCCCGGACCCAACAGCGACGCTTTTGAATACAGTTATAAAGGCGTAAAGAAGCTAATGGTCTCCAGCCCTCTTATGAACGGTATGATCTTTGTCCTTACGGCGCCGAAGTCGGAGATCTTCTCTGAGGCATATTCTCTGCTCTTCACGATAATAGGTGCCATCATCCTTGCCATACTGGTAAGTGCTGTTGTGGGACTGCTGGTAGGAAACGGCCTTTCAAAGCCCATCCACTCCCTTACGGATATCATCGGACGGACTGCCAGACTGGATCTCACATCTTCCGGAAAGGGAGATCAGCTGATGAGGCATAAGGACGAGATCGGAAAGATGGCCGGCGAAGTGCATGAAATGCGGGTGGCCTTCCGCGGAATGGTGGACTCCTTTAATGATGTGGAGCGGACCATTACCGGGAGCATTAACGAACTCGATAACATAATGCGGGAGAACAACGAACGGGCGGACAACAATAATACCGAGACCGAGCATCTTGCCGGCGGAATGAAGACGGCAGCCGACAATACCGCCCAGATCGTGCAGAACGTGGAGAGGGCAAAGGATCAGACACGTGAGATCAACGCTCTGGCCATAAAGAGTGAGGATGATTCCAGGGAGATCCAGGTCAGAGCCGGAGAGATGGAGCAGAGGAGTAAGCGCTCCAGTGAAAAGACAAATGAAATGTATGATGTTATGAAGGTGAAGAGCAATGAAGCCATTGAGAAATCCAAGGCAGTGGATCGTATCCACGAGCTCACCAATGACATCAAGAATATTTCATCACAGACAAATCTTCTTGCTCTGAATGCCAGCATAGAGGCGGCGAGAGCCGGAGATGCCGGACGCGGCTTTGCCGTGGTGGCTGATGAGATCGGATCCCTTGCGGCGCAGACACTGAAGACAGTTGATAATATCAGCGGCATCGTGGATGAGGTAAGTGACGCAATGGCCCATCTGAACGAGTGCATAACGGAGCTTATGGCCTTTCTGGAAACCACGGTGCTGGTGGACTACGGAATGTTCCAGGATTCCGGAGCCCGGTACAGGGAGGATGCGGATTTCTTTATCACAATGATGTCGAAGGTCCGTTCCGGAACCGAATCCCTGGAGCACCATATTGAGGAGATTGTGACGGCGGCAGAGGATATCAACAGCATGGCGGAGAATTCCTCCAACAGGATAGACGACATAGCCATGAGATCCAATGATATGCGGGTCGCAAACGAGGAAGGCTATCAGAAGCTTCAGGATGCAAGGGAGGCTGTAAGAGACCTCAGCGAGATAACCGCAAAGTTCCACTACTGATATAATTTAATTAGGTGACTCTTGACAGGCGAATCGTGATATACTGTAAAGATGTTTTCGGGATCACCGGATCACGGGGAAGGGAGAATGTAAAATATGTCAAAATTTAAGGTTAGAACCCAGCTTCTCATAATGGGACTGGTTCCGCTCATTATCATGGGTGTTGTTCTTCTGGTGGTAAGCTATAACTCCATTACAAGCAAGGCTATGGAGGATGCGGGTATACAGAATATGCTGACCTGCCGCCAGATAGAGGCGGAGTTTTCCGGGCAGATCGAGGAAAACTTTGCTGCGATAGAGGCGATAGCGGCTTCGCCCGAGCTGAAACTGTTTCTGGAAGGCGAGCGCTTTGACGGGTTGGAAGAAGATATCAATTATTATCTCCTTCTGGTAAATGATCATTTCGGGGACGGAAATATCATTGCGGTATCTGATGCTACGGGGCAGCAGATCTTCCGTACAAAGGGAGACTGCGTGAACGTAGGAGACAGAGACTACTTTAAGGAAGCTGTATCCGGGAAGCGCTTTGTTTCCAATGTGATAGTCAGCAAATCCAACGGAAGCCGGATCATGACTCTTTCGGTTCCCATTTTCAGCGGAGACGGTTCTTCGGTTCTCGGTATTGTTCAGAGAAATGTGGACCTGGAATATCTCCATGAATTTCTTGCAGGTGCCACCTCTGACGGTTTCCTTACAGACAGAGACGGTATTGTCACAGCCCACTCCCAGTATTCTATAGCAGCGGGGGATGAAGACGACAGAAGCCAGTCCCAGTTTATGACCTCGGGTCTGACGGAAGGAACTTACACCGCCGATACCAAGAGGGGATATATCGCCATGATGGCGTACATGAAAGAGCCCGTTTCCGGATGGACCGTGGTAAATGCCATCAACCTGAAGGAAGCGACTTCCCACGCCAGGACCAGCGCCATTGTCATAGCGGTGGTAGGCGTGATCCTTATAATTATCGCGGTTCTGGTAGTCCTTTTCACTGCCAATTCATTTGTAAGGCCGATCAATGCTATAAATCAGAGCCTGTCAGCTCTTGCAGAGGGAGAATTTAAGGAGATCAAAGGTTTTGAAGGCAGGAAGGATGAATTCGGCAACATAGTTGAAAATACCAACAGCGTCATGGCTCACTTAAGAGGCGTGGTAACGAACCTGAAGAGCGTTATGAATTCTCTTGGGGAATCTTCCCGGGCTCTGGCTGAAACCGCAGGGCAGATAAGCCAGACCACGGATGATGTGTCCGAGGCGGTACAGGAAGTGGCAAAAGGCGCTACAGAGCAGGCAGACACCATTCAGAGAGCTACCGAGAATATCGGGGTGCTGTCGGATGCCATCCAGAACGTGGCAAACAATGCGGAGGGTCTGGCGTCAACGGCTTCATCCATGAACGATTCCAGCACGTCTTCTGCGGATGCGCTTTCAAGGCTTTCTGCCAATATGGACAGCATGAGTGCGGCGATGCAGGAGATCACAGATGGCATGAACGCTACCAATGCAGCAGTTCATGCGGTTAATGAAAAGGTTGACGGTATCACTTCCATCGCTTCCCAGACCAACCTGCTGGCTCTCAACGCCTCCATTGAAGCGGCAAGAGCAGGCGAGGCAGGCCGTGGCTTTGCGGTAGTTGCGGAAGAGATAGGAAAGCTGGCAACAGAGTCCGCCCAGACGGCTGAAGAGATCAGGACCGAGATGTCGAAGCTTCTCACTCAGTCAAAGAGTGCCATTACCAAGACGGCTGAAGTATCCGATATCGGCGTGAACGTCAATGAAGTGCTTCATAATACGGTAAATACCATTAACGAGCTGATAAACGGCGTCGGATCTACGGTGGACGGAGTTTCCACAATATCCGGACTATCGGAGGAAAGCGCAGCCAGCAAGACCCTTATTGTGGACGCAATGGATTCTCTTTCCGCCATTTCTCAGGAGAACGCGGCATCTACAGAGGAGACCAGCGCTTCCATGCAGGAACTGAATGCAACTGTCAATGTCCTTTCCCAGTCTGCGAGTGATCTGAGTGACCTTGCCAGAAATCTGGAAGAGGATCTGGAATTCTTCAAGCTGTAAGAGCAGAGATCCATAATAAATACAAAGAAAACTGGGATTCGGAGGACAGAAGATGAAACAAATGGTTTCGGATAATAAGAAGCTTTGTTTATATCTTCTGTCCTTCTTTATTCCTGTGGCCCTTATACTTGTGGCCTTCTTTATCCACGGGATCTGTCCCTTTGGGGACAAAACGGTGATGACAGGCGATATGCAATACCAGTTTGTGGATTATCTCGCCTACTTAAAGACCATAATCACCGGAAATAATGATTTTTCTTACTCCTTCAGCAAGAATCTTGGGGGATCTATGGCAGGGTTCTCTGCTTATTACTATTTTTCTCCCCTGAATTTCATCACCCTTCTCTTTCCGAATACCCTGCTTCCCGTGGCCGAATCCCTAGTGGTGATCCTGACGGCGGCCCTTTCCTCACTCACCATGTCCGTCCTTTTGGTGAATAAGTACGGCGGGGACATGAGATCCGTGATGTTTTCCGTGGCCTATGCCCTTTCAGGTTTTTCCGCCACGTATTTTCAGCTTACAATGTATTCGGGAAATCTCATCCTCTTTCCCCTTATCATCCTGGGGCTATTGACCCTTATTGAGAAACCGGAGAAAAATCTGTTATACATCGTCACCCTGGCGGCGGCGGTACTGTTTAACTATTATTCCGGCTATATGATCTGCATTTTCGCAGCATTGTTCTTTGCGGCAGAGGAGATAAAGAGAGGGCTGGATAAAAAGGCTGTTCTGAGCTTTATCGGCAGTTCGCTTCTTTCAGTACTGCTTACAGCCTTTAATCTGCTGCCGGCGGTTCTTTCCCTGAGGGGGGAAAAGAACAGTTTCTCCTTTGAGATCTTCCGGAGTTTTTCGCTTAGCAGGCTTCCATTCCGGCTTTTGCCCGGAGCCTTTGACGGCAATGTCAGTACGGGGCTCCCAAATATCTATTGCGGCATCATCACAGTGATCTTTTTTGTGTTTTTTTTGCTGAACCGAAAGATCGCCCTGAAGGAGCGGCTTATCACCTTAGGTTTCTGTCTTTTCCTGGTGGGCAATTTCTGGATAAATGCCTTCAATATCGTCTGGCACGGGTTTAATCAGCCCATAGGCTTTCCCTACAGATATTCCTATATGCTGTCTTTCCTTATGATACTGGGCGCGCATCAGGGATATATGGCCTTCTTTAACAATGAAAAGAGGCAGGGGAAAGCTTTTGTTCTGGTTTCGGTCCTTCTGATCCTGCTTCAGCTTTTTGATCTCGCCTGGAATTATCAGGATGTGATGAATTATTATGACCTCGCATCCCTCTCGGAATACAGGGATTATCTCCTTTCCACAGAGGATATGGTCAATATCTGCCGCGAGGATAATCTTTCCTTATATAATGAAAATGAACTGTACCGGATGGAAAAATATTACCGCCGGACCAATAATGACGCCATGCAGTTTAATTATGCGGGCCTTTCCCATTTCAGTTCCAGCGAGAAGAAGGATAAGATAAACTTTATGGGGAAGCTGGGCTTCAGAAATAACGGAAACTGGTCTTTCTACAACGAGTCCTCTACGGATTTTCTGGAAAGCTTCCTTGGAGTCAGGTATATCCTGTCGCAGTTCTCCTCCACGCCGAACATGTATAAGAAGATATATGCGGATGATGAGGCGGAAATGTATGTATTCAGGAATGAATATGCTCTCCCTTTCATTTTCAACACCACGGAAAAGATAAGGGAGATCAATTATAACGCATACAACGGCAATCCCTTTGCGCTGCAGGAAGCCATAGCTGACAGCCTGAATGGAAAGGAAAACAACATTTTCAGGGAGGCCGAGATCCTGTCCTTTGAACTGGAGAACCTTACGGAACATAAGGAAGGGGACAGTACGATATATGAAAAGGAGGACAATACAAAGGATGCCTTCATAAATATGGTCATTAAGGTGGATAACCATGACCAGAATCTCTTTGCCTATCTGGATTCCGATGATCTTCAGAATGTGGAACTGTTTAAGAAGGACGTGAGCTACGGTGAATACTTCACGAGGTATCGCTGGAACATCGTCAGCTTCCACAGGAAAAAGAAGAAGAATGAGATGCAGATAAGGATCAAGGCCTTGGATGACAGCATTTCGATAAAGAATATGTTCTTTTATTTTGAGGACAGGAATGCGGTGGAGCAGCTTATGGCCGGGGTAAAGGAAGAGCCCTCGGGTCTCGAAAAGATCACTTCTTCCCATCTGAAGGGACATATCATGGTCCCTGAGAACGGTGGCACGATGGCATTGACCATACCCTATGACAGGGGGTGGTCCGTTTATGTGGACGGAGTAAAGGCAGAGCAGAAGAAGGCAGCGGGAATACTGATGTCCTTTGATGCAGCTCCCGGAGAACATGATATAGAGATGAAGTACAGCCCCGAAGGCAGTGTTCCCGGAAGGATAATTTCATTGGCTTCACTCTTCATCCTGCTCTGGCTCGTAAGAAAAAAGACTTTTCTGCCTCCTTTGACGACGCCAAAACCCCGCTGTTTTAGCGGAAAAGAAGAAGAAATATAAAAAAAAATGAAAAAACTGAAAAAAGTTGTTGACTTCTTCTTTAGTGAATGATATTATCTCTATTGCGCCGCTTCAAGGGCGGCGTGATTTTTGCCTTAAATACTTGGATTTCATAGAGATTTGAGGCAGAGCACCTTGACAGATAAACAGCAATGCAACCCTGAAAATTCCTTAAA
>CADBTX010000137.1 GCA_902797705.1 uncultured Lachnospiraceae bacterium
GCATCCCCGACCTCTCTCATGGCATCCAGGCACTCATCTGCCGGAATTTTTGACCTGATCCCGGCAAGCACCATATCCGCACAGGAAAAGGCAAGCATGACTCCCGTGGCATTTCTTTTTATGCATGGGATCTCTACCAGGCCTCCGACAGGATCGCATACCAGTCCGAGCTGGCTGGCTATGGCCAGAGCACATGCATCTGCACATTGTCCGGGCGTTCCTCCCATTAGCTCAACCAGGGCAGCTGCCGCCATTGCCGAGGCACTTCCGCACTCCGCCTGGCATCCACCCTCGGCTCCGGCTATGCTCGCCCTTGACGCGATGACCATTCCGAAGGCTCCTGCCGTAAATAAAGACATGATGGCATCCTTTTCGGGAACTCCCCTGTCCTCGCACATGGAGATAAGGCATCCGGGGATTATACCGCAGGAGCCGGCTGTGGGCGCTGCAACTATCCTGCCCATGGCGGCGTTGCATCCCGATACGGATAATGCCCTTGACATGGCACCGGATAGAAACGGGCCGCAGAGTGATTTTCCCTTGTCTGCGTACTCCTTCATAAGAAAGCCTTCCCCGCCTGTAAGACCGGACATGGACCGTAAATCCTTACTGCCCCCGCTTATTACGGACTGTTTCATGACCTCGAAATCGATCTCCATTTTTTCAAAGAGCGCCAGCTCACTCTCGTCCATAGCGGCAGCCTGATCCCTTAACACAACCGCACTTATCTTCTCATTACTGTTTACTGCTGTATCTACCAGTTCCTGTATGGATTCATACTTCATTACAGCCTCCGTATCAGAATTGCGTTTGTCACATTATCTATCTTCTTTATATTCTCAATAAGGGTTTCCGAGGGAAGATTATCGGTCTCTATGGTCATGATCGCTTCCCCGCCCTTCTCCTGCCTGGACAGGCTGAAGTTCGAAATGTTCAGATCCTCGTATTCCCAGTGCATCATGTTGGTCACGCGTGCGATGACTCCCGGTTTATCTGTATGCATGACCAGAATGGTATTGCTGTTTCCGTTAAAGTCAACCTTCATGCCATTGACTCTGCTTACTGTAATATTTCCACCGCCTATGCTGGAGGCAAGAACTTCGCCCTTATTTCCGTCAGCGGTTACAAATCCTATCCTTGTCGTATTGGGATGAGCGCCCCTTATATCCTCGTTGGTAAAGGAAAAGTCAATCCCACGGTTCCCGGCGATATTCAGTGCATCCTTCACTTCGGGCGAATAACTGTGAAAACCCATGATGCCGGCCAAAAGAGCCTTGTCGGTGCCATGTCCCCTGCCTGTTCTGGCAAAAGAGCCGGAAAGGGTTATCTCAACCTTGACAGGATCATGCCCGTCACAGAGCTTATTTACGACCCTTCCTATCCTTACCGCACCCGCAGTATGTGAGCTTGAGGGCCCTACCATTACGGGACCGATGATATCAAACACATTCATTGTGGCTCCTCCTATATTTCAACCTCGGTTGTGCCTCCAAGGAAGGTGGGCAGGCTTTTTCCTTTCTTTCTCCACTGGTTGTACTCCGCTGCTGCGGTGAACAGCACATCTCCTGAAGAATTCAGCGCAGTTTCAAAGGAATCCTGGATGACATTGATGATATATCCTACTGCAACCATTTCCATTGCCGCATCCTGGGGAATCCCGAAAAGCGAACACGACATGGGGATCAGCAGCAGAGATCCTCCGGCTACTCCCGATGTACCGCATGCAGCCAGCGTGGCAATGAATGAAAGTATGATCGCCGAAGGAACGTCGACTTTAATGCCCATTGTGTTCGCGGCAGTCATTGTCATGATGGTGATAACTACAGCCGCTCCGTCCATGTTTATGGTGGATCCCAAGGGTATCGATACCGAATAAACGTCTTTATCAAGACCCAGTTTTTTGCATAAAGAGATATTTACCGGGATGTTTGCCGCCGATGAACGCATGAAGAATGCCATGAATCCGCTTTCCCTTAAGCAGCGGAAAACAAGGGGGTAGGGATTGGTCCTGATCATCAGGAAAACAAGGATCGGGTTTATAACCAGTGCAACGAAGAGCATGGTTCCAACGAGAAGTAAAAGGAGCTTTCCGTAATCTATGAAAATGGACATACCGCTCTGGGATATGGTCTCATATATCAGGCCCATGATACCGAAGGGGGCCAGGTTTATTATCCATGAAACGAGTTTTGAGAAGGCCTGGGCCAGGTCGTTGATAACTGTTTTAGTTGCATCGCCTGCAAGGCTCTTAAATATGATACCGAGAAGCACTGCCCAGAAGAGGATACTTACATAATTGCCTTCGGAAAGCGCTTGAACCGGGTTACTCACGGTACTGATAAGCAGATTGCTAAGCACCTCCCCGACTCCGGAGGGTGCGGAACTCACATCGGCGCTGCCTGTCAGCTTTACCGTAAGAGGGAACATAAAGCTTGCCGCCACAGCGGTTATACCGGCAATAAGCGTGGACGAAAGATACAGGATGATCACAAGGGAGAACCTTCTGTCGAAGCCTGTATTGCCCTGAGTCAGTGAAGAGATTACAAGAACGAATACAAGGATCGGAGCCACAGATTTCAATGCTCCGACGAACAACTTCCCAAGGATCGGGAGCAGCGGTTTTCCCGGTATTAACAGACCCAGGATCACTCCTATGACAAGGCCTGCAACAATGCGCAGGATCAGGCTCGTTTCATTGTATTTCTTTATTATTTTCATACTTTCCTCCGTTTTTTACTTCTTTTCCAGACGTTTTCCAAAGATCGAGGGGCGGCCCTTCACAGTTGGCAGGCAATATGAGGAAAGGCGCCGGCTTAATTCATCATGTCTGTGGATTATGACCGGTGTATCCTGAGGATAGAGCTCAGACGCCGTTTTAATGGCATACTTTATCATCAGAGCCAGTTCAGTCTCGCCGGCAGAACCCCAGGAAGAAAGGA
>CADBTX010000138.1 GCA_902797705.1 uncultured Lachnospiraceae bacterium
GTGTCCCTCAGAGTGGAGGAAACGGAATCCACGGATACCTTCAAGGTCTCCGGCAGGGGAGAACTCCACTTATCCGTGCTTATAGAAGAAATGCGCCGTGAAGGCTATGAATTCGCGGTGAGCAAAGCAGAAGTCATATACAAGAAGGACGAGAACGGAAAAACCCTTGAACCCATGGAGACCGCCTATATCGATGTCCCCGACGAATACTCGGGCACCGTGATCTCCTCTCTCTCCGAAAGAAAGGGAGAACTCCTGAACATGGGCTCCATCGCCGGAGGCTATGTACGTCTGGAATTCAATATCCCCTCAAGAGGACTCATAGGCTTCCGCGGCCCCTTCATGACTGACACCAAGGGCAACGGCATTATCAACACCGTATTCTCCGGATACGGCCCCTACAAGGGAGATATCTCCTTCAGGAAGACCGGATCCCTTATAGCCTTTGAAGCGGGAGAAGCCGTGACATACGGACTCTTTAACGCCCAGGAGAGAGGTTCCCTCTTTATCTGTCCCGGCACAAAGGTATATTCCGGAATGGTCATCGGATCAAATCCCAGAAGCGATGATATAGAAGTGAATGTATGCAAGACAAAGCATCTCACCAATACCAGAACCTCCTCATCGGATGAGGCCCTCCGCCTCACTCCTCCCGTGATACTCTCACTGGAGCAGGCTCTGGACTTTATCGACAAGGATGAACTTCTGGAGGTGACACCCGACAATCTCAGGATCAGAAAACGTATTCTGGATCCGGTGCTCAGAAAAAGAGCCGGTTTCAGTGCCAAGGCAAAGGCATAAAAACCGGGGCTTCCCTGAACCCGGAGCCTAAATAGACCCGGGCAAAGGCTTACCCCGGATCAGATCTTCTTCCAGGTGCTGCGGCTGAAAAGAGAAAGGATGGGGAAGATCTCAAGCCTTCCCGTTATCATGGCAAAGCTTAAGAACAATTTGGATATATCGCTGTATGCGGCGAAATTACACGTGGGTCCCACCTGATCAAGGCCGGGACCTATATTATTGAACGTACATATGGCCGCGGACAGATTGGTCTCTATGGAAAAGCCGTCAAGGCTCAATACTATCGTCAACACCACAAGGATTATCACATAGGCCGAAAAATAGGCATGTGTATTTGCGATCACGTCTTCACTTATGACCCTGTCGTTTATCTTCAGGACATGGACGGTTCTGGGGTGGATATTCTTCCTGATATTCCTTAAAAGGCTCTTTACCAGGATCAGCACTCTTGCGCACTTCATTCCTCCGCCGGTACTGCCGGCGCAGGCCCCTATCATCATGAGCATCAGTATAAGAGTCTTGGAGAATACCGGCCAGCTGTCAAAATCCGCCGTGGCAAAGCCCGTGGTGGTGATCATGCTGGCGACCTGGAAAAATGAAGTCCTGAAGGTCTCCTCCCATGTACTGTAGAGAAAGCGGATATTGGTTCCGATAAGAATGCCCGCCGCAAGGACGGTAAGAACATAGAGCCGTACCTCCTCGTCCCTGAAAACCTGTCCCAGCTTCCTCAGTACGATTATGTAATATATGCTGAAATTCACGCCGAAAAGAAGCATGAACACGGTGGTCACATTCTGAATGTAGGGGCTGTAGGAGGTGAAGCTGTCCGCCTTTACTCCGAAGCCGCCGGTCCCCGCCGTTCCCATGGCATGACACACGGAATCAAAAACCGGCATTCCTCCCACCACCAGAAAGATGATATTCAAAAATGTAAGGACGATATAGAGAAAATAGAGTATGAGGGCGGTCTCCCTCATCTTCGGGACTATCTTTCCCACAGAGGGACCCGGGCTTTCCGCTCTTAAGATATGAAGGGTGAATCCCTTCTCCTTGCCGCTTCCCGGCAGCACCGCCAGAAGGAATACCAGCACTCCCATGCCTCCTATCCAGTTACTGAAATTTCTCCAGAACAGGGTTCCATGGCTCATGACCTCCACATTGGGGATAATGGAAGCCCCGGTGGTGGTAAAGCCGGAAGCCATTTCAAAATAGGCATCAATATATGAGGGGATATCTCCGGAAAGAACAAAGGGGATGGCCCCGAAAGCACTCATGACCACCCAGCACAGACCTGTGACTACCAGACCCTCCCTGGCGTGGAAGCCTCTCTTCGCCCCCTTTGAGATAACAAATACAAGAAAAAGACCTGTTGCAAGACAGATCAAAAGCCCTTCACCATAGGCAAGAGCCGCAGTCCTTTCTCCATAGGAAAGAGAAATAAGGGTGGGAAGGAGCAAAAAGGCAGCTTCAAAGAGAAGCACCTGCCCGTTTAAGCGGAAAAGCATTCTATAATTCATTGATCACATTCACTCGAAGATATCATTGATCTGCTCTATCTTCCTATCCTCTCCAGAGATTATGATAAGGGTATCTCCCACCCGGAATTCCGAATCTCCGGTGGGGATCTCGTTAACTCCGTTCCGGGTGATCCCCGCTACAAGCACATCCTTCTTTACCCTGATATCCCTTAATTTTTCATTGCAGTGAAGGGTATTCTCAGCAACCCTGAATTCCATTGCCTCCACGTGCCCGTCGGCAATGAGATGCATGGTAAGGGCTGCTCCCACCTTATTCTTCTTGGCTCTCACATATCTTACGATGATATTTGTCACCAGATCCTTGGGAGAAATAACGCTTCCCACGGGAAGGTCCTCCAGCACCCTCAGGTTTTCGGCTCTTCCAAGCTTTGTAATGACCTGCGGCACTCCCTGCTGATTGGCGTAAAGGGACATAAGTATATTCGTTTCGTCCATGCCCGTAAGAGCTACAAAAACATCACTGTTACGTATGCCCTCACGGTCCAGCACCTTCTGGTCGCTGGCATCGGCCTCAACTATGGTGGCATCCGGCAGCTGTGACGCCAGTTCCCTGCACCGTCCGCCCTTATTTTCGATTATCTGCACGGATATGCCGTGGCTTTGAAGTATCTTTGAAA
>CADBTX010000139.1 GCA_902797705.1 uncultured Lachnospiraceae bacterium
ACAATACCTGAGGGAGAAGGCCTGGTCTTTGATTCGTCCTTATTAAGCTCCCTTATTTCCGCCGAATCTATATCGGTGCTTCCTATCCCCAGTTCCTCCGCCAGGGCGATATATCCGATCTCCGATGGATCATAGCCCATGAGATAGGCTATATATGAGTCGGTAAGTACGGGATCGGTACAGCAGAATATCCGATTCATCCTTACGGGATTGCCGCCCTCTTCAAAGTCCAGATCTCCGCATATACCGTCAACTATGGAAAAATCCGCATGGATGATCTTATTCAGGTAAGCGATGGGTTTATGGAGACCCATGGCATGGAATCTCCGCTTTTCTCCATCGGAGATTATCCCCTTCAGGTTTTTTAGAGCCCCGGTGACCAGGGTCTGGCAATGGCCCTTCAGCACGGGAACGTCAATAAGATAATCGCATTGAAGTGCAGTGCGGCTTATCTCCATCTCTATGCCTCCAAAGGCCCTTTTTTCGAAGCTGTCGGTCTTTGTGTCCACCAGCTTCACCCCGTAGTTTCCGGCCATTTCCTCATATCCAAGCTTACGGAAGGCTTCCTTTGTGGAGGCTCCGGTCCAGGAGCCCTCCAACAGAGTTAAGTCATTGAAACCGTTTCCCTGCAGATATTCTATTATTCCCTCCACCAGCTCCGGATGGGTGGTGGCACCATGTTCTGCCGGGGTTACATTTACAAGATTGGGTTTTATTCCGATAGAGGCCCCTGAAGGGATCATATCCTTTAGACCTGCGCTGTTCAGAAGGGACAGGGCCATCTCCTTCGGCCGATCCCCATAGATCACTGTAATAGTATTCTGCATTCGATAACCTTTCCGCCCCTCATTTTCAGTATAACATGAAAACCGCCGGTTGATTCAGAATAATAAACTGAATCATAACCCAACTCTAACACCTCCTCCATCATTTCCACCAGCTCAACTCGTTATTTTAAGCTTTTTCCCGTCCCGGATCCTCTTGCGCATCTTATGCCGGATGACATCCGCAAAAGCATCAATAGCCTCGGTCTCCCCATCATAAAAGGTCAGGACCTTGATCTCCGTGTTGCTTTTATTTCCCATATGCATCGTTCCTTTCTTTGCAAATGAAAAAGCAGCAAACCGCTTGGATTCACTGCTTTCATCGTTAAAACAAATATGAATTTGTAAAATGAATTTAAGCTGATTTCTCACCTGCCAGTTTTCTTACCTCTTCTACAGGCAATTCGGTATATTGGGCTATCATCTCTATCGACAGCTTTCCATCAGCTATCATTCTTAATGCTATTTTCTTTGAATTTCTTATAGCTTCTTCATTTCTCATATCTTCGAGCATTTTACACATTTTCTTTACACCTCCTTCGTCTTTCTTAAAATATCTCGCCCTGTCTGCCAACTCTTTGAAAAACATATCGTCCGGCTCCGAACACAGGAAATCATGCATTAGTTTTCCAATATCGTTTTTCCCTTTATATGCCCCATTGACATATACGATATGAAGCCCATCATTTAAGAGAATAAGCTTATTACGCTTTCCTCTGTAATACCTGTCTGCTTCGTATATCGGTTTTCCCTGCTCAAAATAATCCTTCTCAGTAATAAAAATTACATATGTCTCATTGATATTCTCAAATTGCTCCCCTGGCTCAACGACATTTGCGTCGAGAAGGCTGCCATGATATCGGGCTCTTTTAGGATCAGCTCCAGAATTATCACGCTGGACTTCCACATTATACACCTTTTTCAATCGGTCAATCGCTTTTATATCCAGCCTTAAAGACCTTCCAAACAGGTTTTTGAGAGTTTTCTGCGTTTCCACAGAGTTTACGAGTAGATCAGCCTTTCCAAGGATAATGCGAAGCATCAGTTCCGTTGCCGGGATATTGTCCGCAAAGCAGGCATTCATGAAATCATCATCCATCAGCCTGAAATCTTTAATTCGTTGTAAATCCTGCTCATGAAGCTGTTCCTCTGTCAATATCTCCACAGCTTCATTCTTTTCTTCAGCCAACTTCATTTCTTCTTTCGTTTTGATCACCCCCATTCTAAACCATGCATATCTGATTATCAATAAACCCACGATTAAATTACGGGAAATGTCATGACCTTTTTGGGGAGCACCTGCAATTAAAACTATTTCCTAAATAACTGAGGGAGAAAAAATCAGCAGAATTACTGTAACAGAGAAAGAATACCCTGATTGGATTGATTAGCCTGTGACAGCATTGCCTGTCCTGCCTGTTCTAGAATGCTTTCTTTTGAAAACCTCACCATCTCCTCCGCTATGTCGGTATCCCTGATAACAGATTCTGCATGCTGGGTATTTTCAATAGTATTATTCTGATGTTTTATTGTATGCTCTAAACGATTCTGCTGAGCACCTATCCTGCTGCGGATATCGTTCAGTTTAAGAAGTGCCGGTTCCATCCTGCCTATTGCATCCCGAGCTCCGTCGATAGATGAAACATCCAGATCATAAATCCCTAATATTTTTGTATTCATTTGTCCAATTTCAAGATAGATTCCATTATCGTCTGAATTATCACACCCCGTCTGGATCCACCATTTTTTATATTCGTTCGTATTTGTAGAAGAATTCCCTGGCCCATTCTCAGGTGTTGAGCCATAGCCATTATAAATCGTATAGCCATTTTCTTCTCTCACTGTTCCTCCAGATATATGTACTTCATCTCTGCTACTTTTAAATTTTGAACTAAACTCCGCATGTGCCCCATGACCTGACCCGATATTTTCTGCTAAAAGACCGCCGCCTTTTGCCATTACCTCATCCCCGCCAGTTATATTTATATCGTAAGCGAGTCCTCCTGTTCCTCCTCCGATACCAGAGGCCAAATACCCCCCATTCGCAATCACCTTTTGTCCACCGGATATCGTGATATGGGAAGCACCTCCACCCGATCCACCACCAATCCCGGCGCCATAATCACCGCCTGTCGCAGTAACGTTGCCTCCGGATATTGTGATATTAGATGCCCCTCTACCATACCCACCTCCTATTCCAGCAGCTTTATACCCGCCTTGTGCTATAATTGTTCCTCCGGATATCATAATATCGCTCACAGATGTTTCTTCACAACCTCCAATTCCGGCAGAATAATAACCACCTTGCGCCTCAACTGTTCCTCCGGATATCGTGATATTCGATACTGCCGTGCCTTGTCCGCCTCCTATCCCGGGGCCTACTGTACCGATTGCCTTTACAGATCCTCCGGATATCGTGATATGAGATGCATCGCCAAAACCTCCACCTCCGATTCCAACAAATCCTGACGCAATAATACTTCCTCCGGATATCGTGATATGAGATGCGTCACCATTATCTCCGCTTCCAATCCCAGCGGTTTGCCCTAACACCGTATGTCCATTAACTCGTCCACTGCCGCCTCCTACAGCACTTATGATACCGCCATCAATGACGATATTAGAAGTTGAAAAATTGTACCCACTCCCAATCCCGGCAGCACCATATCCTCCCTGTACAGTCAAATTACCTGTTCCATTAATAGTAAGAGACCCTGTTACGCCGTTTTTCTGAATTCCGGCAAATTCTCCTCCACTGTGCAGCATGTTATCGCCATCCAGTGTAATAGTTACATTTCCCGTTGAGTTATCAGCAATCTTCAGCGCCGCTGTCGATGCATTAGAGATATCTACATTACTGAGGATAATGCGTGCATTTACTCCATCGGCAATTTCTATACAATCAGTTGTCCACCCATCCAAGACATTAGAGATTTTCAGTGCGGCATCCGTTTTTATGGTAAGCAACCTATTCACCGAATCAAAGTCATAATCCCTGCCCTGAGTTCCACCCGTCACCTTAAAATCTCCCACTATGACAGGCGTCCCCGAGGGTTCCGTGACCACCCGGGTCTTTCCCGCTCCCGACGCACCTCCTGATCCATCCATCCCAGATGAAGACAGCCCTCTCGCAAATAATAACTCTTCATTAAATTTTGTAGTTGTTGATACTCTGTCGATCTCTTTAAGTATCTCATTTATCTCCGATTGAATATCCTGTCTGTCGGAGGGACTGTTTGTTCCGTTTGCAGCCTTCACCGAAAGCTCTGTGATTCGATGAAGCATATCCTGAACTTCTGCCAAAGCACCATCCGCAGTCTGACACATAGAAACGCCGTCCTGCGCATTGTCTGTTCCCTGCGTAAGACCGCGTATCTGTTTCCTCATCTTTTCAGAAATAGAAAGACCTGCCGCATCATCTGCAGCACGGTTTATCTTATATCCTGATGAAAGCTTTTCTGTACTTTTTCCTTTTCTTTTACTCACTATACCGAGCTGACGATTCGAACTCATTCCCGGCAAATTGTGAGCAACTATGCTCATCCCCGACATTTATAATCCCTAACAATCCTGAAAAGTGTACTTTTTCGGATTTTTATCCAAATTCGGAAATGTGGCTTTTCCGAATTTTTCAGCTTTACTGAAGAAGGTTGATCTCGGCATCCCGCACTCTGAGGCGGCTTGGTTTATGGTGATCTTCTTCATTTTCCAACACTGGTAGACATCATAGAAATTATCAGGCAGCGGTTTTAGCGGTCTTCCGAACCGGACACCTTTCGCTTTTGCTGCCGCAATACCCTCTGCCTGTCTCTGACGGATGTTGATCCGTTCATTCTCCGCCACGAATGAGAGTAATGCCAGAACAATATCGCTGATAAAGGTTCCCAGCAGATTCTTCTCTCTTCTAGTGTCCAGCAATGGCATGTCGACAACCACGATATCCGAACACTTATCCTTCGTAATGATCTTCCATTGTTCCTGAATATCCCGGTAATTTCTCCCCAATCGGTCTATGCTCTTGATATACAGGACATCACCGGCCTTTATTCTCCGCATCAGCTTTTTATACTGCGGCCGGTTGAAATCCTTACCTGACTGTCTGTCCACAAAAACATTTTTCTCCGGCACATTCATTTCCTTCATCGTGATCAGCTGCCTGTCCTCGTTTTGATCCCTGCTGCTGACACGGCAGTATCCCCAAATATTCCCCATTGTTCTCCTTCCATCAAAACAGGGACATTTCTGTCCCTGCTTTGCACTAAAATATCTTGTTTCCGGTTTCTGTTTTTTCATTTTAATTCAGCACCCTCATTCTGAGTCTTGCCGCCTCCCTCTGCTTCTCCTACAACCTTCTCGGCTTACAATAACTAACGTCAGATTTCGGCATTTCATATGTCCTGTCGATATCTGTACAGATTACCTGCCAAAAGGTATCCGGATACCCGTTAACTAACGTTTCAGCTTTCTTCATAAACTGCAGGATCCCCGGTATGAGCAGGAAGGAAATCCCATCCCGCACGAATTGAATTCCTACAGAATAAGGACACCAACACCCTTGAAGAAGGGATCAATACCAATAATCTCTGGATGAATACTGTGAGAAAAGAACACAAACGAAAAGAAGGATGTCTCAACATCTGACAGGCTCTTCATCGAGGAAAAACCCAGAAAAATCTGTCACTTACTGAAAAAACCATAACAGAACCCGCCTCTGAAAACGCTGCAGTACTAATTTGTCATTCCGACCTGATGGGATCGAATTCAAGGAAAAGTAAATCGGCACTTTTTCATTAAAAAGCCCCTCATTTGTGATTGAATCAGGTTGACTCAGGTGGTAAATTCCACGTGCCGGGGGATGCATTGCTGCAGTTCCTCCTTCGGGATAGAGAGAAAGATCTCCATGAGTTCCTTATCCAGCTGTGTTCCCGCCACCTCTGTCATGATCCTGACGGCGTCCTCATGGGTCTTCGGCTCCTTATAGGACCTTCTCATAGTTATGGCGGAGTAGGTATCCGCTATGGCGATTATCCTTGCCGGAACCGGGATATCCTCAGCCTTTACACTGTAATACCCCTTACCGTCTATACGCTCATGGTGATAGAGGATCCAGTCGGAAATGGATTCGAAGGTGGCGAGGGGTTTTAAGATCTTTACCCCCACCTCGGGATGTGAACGCATGATCTTCCATTCATCCTCCGTAAGCTTAGCCGGCTTATTTAATATGGCTTCCGGAACACCCAGCTTTCCAACATCATGCATAAGCGCGGCGTATTCAAGGCTGACAGGATTGATATCCTTTTTTATATGGTTGGGAAGATGCCTGTAAAACAGCATGGTAAGGCTCTGCACATGAAGGCTGTGGCCGTTGAGATTCGGGTCTCTGGCGTCGATGACACCCACCAGCACTTCCGCTATATCAATACTTCTCTTCTTCACCGTATCCAGAAGCCCGAACATGACTGTCAGCACTATCATGACAAAAACACTTCCCCAGAAGAGGATCATCGCCATCATCATGTCAGGCTTTGAAAAGATCGCAATAAATAGATACCCGATCAGGAAAAAAATGAGAAGCACAAGAGCCAGGGTCTTTCCGAACCTGTCCCTGCGGCTGCCCTGAGACAATACATCCCGAGTGGTCAAAAGAAAGTAGATGTATCTCAATATGTTGGTTATCATCAGCAAAGCGCCGAGTATTATCACTGTCGATATCAGAATCTTCACTCCGTCAACCCCCTAAATGTGTCCTCACTCATGAAATAGAGATCCTGTTCATCATTCCAAACCGCCACAAATACCTCCGCGGAAGCAGCATCGTCCAGGTTTACATAAATATTAGGCTGCATGTCCTTATCCCTTTCCTTTTTCTGCTTCTCGGCAAAGGCGTTGTAATACCAGGAATACCAGAAGGCCGACGCCTGCTGGACCTTCTCGGTGTTAAGGGCAAAGGAATACCGGAGCATGTCATTTGCCTCCCCAATGTCACGGAAATCGTTTTTCTTATCCCCCAGCAGTTCTTCGGTCTCATCTCCTGCAGGCAGGCTCTCATCCACCAGCACCTGATCCGCATACAGACCGAACCACCGGGTATAGTCATTATCTATGAGGTAGTGTTTGTCAAAGGGATTCCCCTCTTCCTCATCCCTGCCGTACGTGCCGTATTCGTCATAGGTCTTTATCTCCCTCGCCACCTTTACGGTCTTTCCCCTGACGATATTCCGTAAAAGAAGATCCGGATATTCCTTTGTTTCCGGGTAGGTATCGGCGTACATGGTCTGGGTGCTGCTTTTAGTCAGATCCACGTCCTTAGAAAGAGCATTGCCGAGAACGGCAAAATTTCCCAGGGAAAATACAAACGTCAGCAGCAGGATCACATATATTAATCTGGCATTTTTTTCAGGCTTCACTCTTATTTCCTCTGAAAAAACCTTTGATGTCAAAATCCCGTATCATTTCCAGGATCTTCTTAAGGCTGTCCCTCTCTATCAGCATGAATACCAGGATCAAAACAGCTCCAAGGATATAGCTTATGACATTCTTCCCGGAAAGGGAGGAAAAAGCCGCGTATCCGAAGAGCAGGACAGCATCTATGAAGGTACGTCCCCTGTCGTAACCCACAGGGTAGAATCTTTCCGAAAAGACGGAACCCACTAAAAAGTACATTATATACGATACTCCGGTGGTAAGGGCAGCCCCCGTTCCTCCCAGCACCGGCACCAGTAGGTAATTTCCGGCTATATTGACTATTATAGCCGCAAGGCTTGCAATATTGAGATATATATTCTTCTTTTTGAACCTGATGCCCTGCACCGTTATCTCAAACATCATGGCAAATATAGGCATAAGGGTCAGGAACGGGATTATCCTGTCGGCCCCTCTGTAATTCTTTCCGAGAAGAAGGACGATGACATTCCTGAATAATATCATCCCCGTTGCTCCAAGCATACAGAGAAAACGCACCATGTCAAATGCCTTTCTGAAAAAGGCCGGAGCCCCCTCATCCCCGCTCTCGTATTTTTCCATGGCCACCGGTGACCAGTAGGCCAGGAAGGTATTCTTGAAAGTAAGGAGCAGCACGATTATCTTCATTGCCGCGCTGTATACTCCAAGCTCGTGGAAGTCCGCCAGAGTCTTAAGAGCGATCTTATCACAGGAGGACAGCAGCCACTCCATTAAGAGGATCAGTATAAATGGCAGCCCGTAGGTTATGAGATCCTTCTCCGGAATGCTCTTCTCCCTTGCCCCGGTCATATCCTCTCCTGAGGGTTCCTTCTTCCCTAAAACACTGTATCTCACAGCCAGGAAAAGTGTCGTGGAAAACCAGGACAGGGTCATGGCGTAGAGCACCACCCTGAAATCATTTCCGAAGAGTGCAAAGAAAACAAAGATCAGGACTATGTTTATCAGTTTCTGTGCAATATTAATATTGCTGTACAGCCGGCCATTCTGCTGCATCCTGACATCCAGAAAGAGGAAGCGTTCAAACACTGAAACAACGGTATAGGCCGCAACCATAATAGTTATGTCAACCGAGCTCCTGTCAAAGAGCCATCCGTTTATGGTGGTTGACATAAAACAATAAAGGACTATAAGTCCGGTCACAAGGAAAAAAGGCGGGGTGAGACACTGACCCATGAGACGCCTTCTGTTCACTCCTGCCCTGTAATAATAGCGGATATAGGACTGATCCAGCCCCAGCACCGCAAAGATGTATATGCAGGAAACAGCGGCTTCAAACATTCCGGTCCTTCCGTATTCTTCGGTTGACATAATTCTGGTGACCAGAGGAGTCTGAATAAAGCCCAGCAGAAGAACTATGAAATTTCCGTAAAAGTAGCTGAGGAAGCCTCCTTTTTTATGTAAACTGCTCATATATCTCCAGATGTTTCCTCACATAGGAATCAGAAGTGTACAGATCATGGTATCTATTATAAAAATAATCCTGCTCCTCCTCCATGAATCTCTCGTCCTCTCTTAAACGCCGTGCATAAGAGCAGAGCACCCCGAGATCATCCATGGAATATAGATTTTCCTTTCTGCCCATAACCTCCGGAAGGCCCCCGGCGTCGGTTGACATAACACAGCACCTTCTGGACATGGCTTCCACCGCCGCTTTTCCGAAGGATTCAAATACACTGGTCATGATGAAGAGATCTACTCCGTAGTAAAAGTCACTCATCTCTTCCTGACTCAGATCCTCTCTGTAGACCAGTCTTTCGGGACCAATTATATCCTCAATTTTCTTTTTTAGACTATCCGCGAATTCCCTGTCTCCTCTTTCGTACAAGGAAAGCACCAGACGGACTTCAAAATCCCCGATCTCATCATTAAGGGCTTTAACAATGACGGGAACCCGCTCCCAGGCCTTTTCCACACAGACACGGCCCGCAAAGCCCACGGAAAGCCTTCCTCCCCTTTTTCTTTTCCCGGCATCATAATCTTCAAAGATACGGCTTATGGTGTTTGGTATGGTGAATACCGGCCCAAAGGGAGTTTCATTACTCCACAGCGCCCGGTTCTTATCCGTGGTGGTTATTATACAGGAGGCGGTTTTCAGAACAGGATCCATAAAAAAACGGGATCTCCTTCTGTAGCCGAAGAGCATCCCCCTGTCGGTATAGATATGCTTTATGTCCCTGAATCTCCCCTGAATAAAACCATAGGTGATGAGGGACTCCGACATCTCAATATGTATGAGCGCCGGTCTCTCCTCAGCGATAAATTTCCTGAAAGCCCCGATCCGCTTCAGAAGGTTTGGAAAACGTTTTTCGCCCATGGGATAGGTAAGCACCCTGAAGGGATAATCCGAGGTCTTCCGGTTTAATAACTCCGGACAGATGACCAGGGGTTCAAAACCGTATTCAGTTTCTGCTTTAAGAGCCCCGGCTATCATCTCCGTGGAGAGCTGGGCCCCTCCCGGAAGATCCAGGGGATATTCCAGGAGATAAACGATCTTCTTCATTTGAACCAATTCCCGTACAGGTACTCACACCTGGAAAGGGGGCCCCTTTCATACACCTTCATGTTCCCGGAAAGCATGCTGGCGGAAAGCTCTATCACCCTTTCTGCCGCAGTCTCCGGATTCCAGTATTTCTGCATATTGTCGAAGGCCGCCCGTCCGTATTCCCGGATAAGCTTCCTGTCCGTCAACAGCTTATTCATCTTTTCTTCCAGGCCGGCCAGGCTTCCGCTCTTAAACACAAAGCCGTTTACTCCGTCCTCTATGAGAAAGGGGGTGGCTCCGGCCGCATGGCTCGCTATGACGGCGCAGCCCGCGGAAAGGGCTTCATAGATCACAGAACCCCATCCCTCAAGGAAATTACTGGTCATAACGAATATGTCCGCCTTCTCCATTTCCCCCCTGGTCTCCTCGGGGGAGAGAAAGCCCGTATATTCCGTAATGTCGTCGAGCCCGAGGGAAGATGACAGCGATCTAAGGCGCTTCTCCTCTTCTCCACCTCCCACCATCACAAGGGAAAAGTCAAATCCTTCTTTTCTGCAACGGGCTGCGGCCTTAAGAAAAAGATCCGCCTTCTTCAGCTTCAGGAAACGTCCTGCCCAAAGTATCCTCACAGGATGATTTCCGTCTTTAAGTTTACATAACTCATCCCATCCCTTCTTTTCTCTTTCCGGGAAATAGCCGAACTTATAGCATTTCCCTATGTAGGAGTGAAGGAACCTGTAGTCGGACGCACAATAGGCGCTGGCGGCCAGTATATGTATATTCTTATTTCTGTTCCTGAAATGATTGTGGTAGAACTTTTTTGCAAGTCTCGGGATAAGGACCTTTATCCTTCCTTCCTTCAGAGGCCGCTCGGAATACCTGAAGATAAGCCTGTTTTCATCAAGCCTTTTTTCAATATATCTTTCAGGTGCGGTGCCAAAGATCACGACATCGCTCTCCCCGGCGAGAGAAACCGCTTTCCTTTCGTTCTCCTCCGATACATAGGACTTTAGTACATAGGAAGGGGCAGGACGTGACCAGCCCATCTTTGAACGGAATTCCTCCATGGGCTCGGTCTCCACAAAGGTAAAATCCTCCCCTATCCTCTCATAAAACGCATTGCAGAGTGCTTCCTGATGATGATTGAAATAATTAGAAAAAAAAGTGATCTTCACCGGTTTTTTCCTTACGCTAAAACAAACTTGATGAGTTCAAAGGCCACGCACTCAAAGATATAGAACCTGCTGAAGCCGTTTTCCCTGTAGATCCTGTACCTTCTCTTTATCCTGGGGATTATCTCCCGTGCAGGGATCCGGTTACTGACCCCTCCCATGGTAAAATCCGCCAGAACTTTATCCACCACTGCGATCTTGTACCCGGCCTTCTTTACCCTGAAATAAAGGTCCATATCATCGCTGATATCCCTGCAGCGGAAGCGTATCTTCTCATACACTTTTGAAGATACAAACTGGGTGGGATGGTTCCAGTCCCGGCTGGTGGTGTATTTTCTGAGCCGTGCCTTTTTTACAAAGGATCTGCCGTTCGTCATATGCATGCGGATATTAGCAAAGGCCAGGTCGCAGCCGGTCTTTTCAAAGGTGTCCTGCATGACCTCCACGGCTTCACTCTCATAATAGTCGTCGCTGTTTATAATCCCTATGATGTCACCCCGGGCCTTATCTATCCCCTTATTCATGGCATCATAGATCCCCTCATCCTTTTCGGAAAAGATCCTAAGCTCTGTTCCCTTTTCATTGAAGCTCTTCTTAAAGGATTCCGCGATCTCCAGAGTCCTGTCCGTGCTGAGTCCGTCGATGATTATATATTCATAAGGCATAAGAGTCTGCCCTAAAACAGACTCCATGGTTCTTCTTATGGTCTTTTCGGAATTAAAGCATACGGTGATTATGGTAGTTAACATAACTCTGCCGATCCTCAGAACCCTTCCGTGGAATCATTTGCATTAAAGAGCACCAGGAAGGTCTGGAAAAGGAGCTTGATATCCAGCATTATACTGAATCTCTCAATGTACAGTAAATCCAGTATCAGCTTGTCTCTGGATGAGGTATTATATTTCCCCATCACCTGGGCAAGGCCCGTAAGTCCAGCTTTCATTCTCAGGCGGTAACGAAATTCGGGCATTTCATTCTCGTACTCGTTTACGTTTTCCAGCATTTCAGGCCTCGGCCCCACCAGAGACATCTCCCCCTTTATGATGTTAATTAGCTGGGGAAGCTCGTCTATCCTGTATTTCCGGAGTATCTTCCCGGCAGGGGTGATGCGGTCGTCCTCCTTGCTCACTGATACATTTCCTGAATCCACCTTCATGGTCCGGAATTTGATTATCTGAAAAACCCTGCCCCGTATGGTGGCTCTTTTCTGTCTGAAGAAGACCGGACCTCCGTCACCGGCCTTTATCATCACCGCCGCCACTAAAAAGAGTGGTGAGGTAAGGATAAGGAGCAAAGCGGATATCCCTATATCCGAGAGCCGCTTTATGACCCTCTGCTCAAAGGTCATCTTTCCCGAATAGTGGAAAAGGAAGGGCATATCTCCCATCATCCTCTCTTCGGCGGTCATTTCAACGATATCCGAGATATCGGGGTTCAGGGACATGTGAACATTATGCTTATAACAATAGTTAACAAGCTCTGCCCTGTCCCCCTGGGGTATATCATAAAAGAACACCATTCCGGCATCCCTTATCTTCTCCTTTACATGCTCATCATCGTATTTCAGGGCTTCCGCAGAGGAAAAGCGGTGCCTGAAGCTCTCCACCATGCTCTTTACCCGCTCTCCGTCCTCCGTGGTGCCTGCGATGACCAGGGCCTTTACCGGAGGCTCCACCCAGTTATGGAAATGGGAGGCCGCCACAGTCATAAGCCACACAAACAGGGCATTTAGGAGCAGGGAAAGGATAAAATACCCGATGGATCGGAATCTGAACTTAAGGCCGTTGGCCTCATTCACGTTCATTATCAGAAAAACCGCATAGGTAAAAAAGGATGAAAAGAAAAGGGACAGCTCCATCCCCTGAAGTATAAGCCGTCTGTGTCTCCGTCCCGCATCAAGCCCCCCGTAGATACCGGTAAAAAACAGAAGAGACATGAAAAACATAAGGGTCATGATAACAGACGTTCTCGAAAGAACCCTGACCTGACGGTTCTCTATCCCGAGAAGAGAAAACAATATAAAAAAGCATCCGAGATACAGAATGATCTTGATAAAAAACTCTATGCTGTTGCTGAATTTCCTGCAAATACCCATCATGTCAAAAATATCCCGATCCCTCACCGGAGATCATAAGCCGTAAACCTCTTCAATATACTGACGGAATCTTTCCTCAGATCCGTAAAGCCCGGCTCTTTCGATACAGGCCTTTTCCAGCCTGTCTTTATCCCCGTTCAAAAGCTCCTTCACAGATTCGATAACTCCCGTTACATCCCCTATTTCCCTAATCCTTCCCGTTTCCTCAGTGACAGATTCCGGGCTTCCTCCGGCCCTGTATGTAATAACAGGTGTTCCGCAAGCCATGGCTTCCAGGTTTGTGGTAGGAAAGGTGTCCTCATAGGTTAGGTTTACATAAATATCCGAAGCAGAATACCACTCCGCCATTTCCTTCAGGGAATCCGTCTTTATCACAGGGATGATATTCGGATACTTTGAAACCCTGTCTGCCTGCTTTCTGCTGAGTCCGATCATGGCGATCCTGACTCCCTCTCCCAGCTCTTCCGACAGTTTCAGAAAGTCCTCCAAGCCCTTCCTCTCTCTCCAGGGATTTGCCACTCCGAGGAGCAGCGGCGCCTTTCCCACGCCGTATCTCTCCCTAATATCCGAAGGCTGCTTCTTAAAACTCCCCGTATCTATTCCCGTCGGCACGCATTTCACGGGATACTCCTTCAAAAAGGACTCCCGGACCCTTGAACCCAGCCACTCTGAAGGAGTCACAATGGTAAGATTCCTGACCCCGGTAAAATCCGACTTCTTTTCCCTGTAGTTCTCCCTTGAAGCGTCCATAAATAAGGACCTGGGATACTGATCCTTTTCCGGGCAGTGGTGACATTCCTCTTTCCACCTCATGCATCCCCTGTATTCAAAGTGGACGCAGTGACCGGTGAAACTCCAGCAGTCGTGGAGAGTCCATATCACCCGGTGACTGTCAGCTTTTGAAAAATCATTTTTAAGAAAAGAAAAAAGCAGTTTGTAGTTTACATAATATCCATGGACATTATGCATGTGTATGATATCCGGATCAAACTCCCTTATCTTATCTATGAGTCCCCTCGTGGCTACGGAAGAATAAAGGCCGTGCCTGTCGGTGATCCGGCTCAGAGCTCCGTGGAGATAGACCGACATATCACTTCCTATCCGGTATGAATCGTGTCCCTCCGGGGGATCCCATCTCCCGTAGGCGACAAGGGTTTCGGAGCCTTTGGCCTTTACGGCGGAGGAGAGACCCGTAACGATCCGTCCCACGCTGCCCTTACCCGCAACAGTATTGATAAAAAGTACCTTAGGGCTCATGAGCGTTCCTTTAATATGATGTCGATAACCCTCTTCTGACCCATCCGGAATTCATTGGTAAGCTCTATATTCCTCATTTCCTTCCGGACATTGGGAGTCTCGATGAGCCAGCGCATGGTCTGTATCACCGTTTCATCATCCGTGCGCTTTCCGATACCAAGATTGATAAAGCCATTCTGTATACCGGCAAAAACATGCTGGGCTTCTCTTTCATTCTGCGCCAGTACTATTGCGGGAACCCCCATGCTCGCAAGCTCATAGATGGTACGGCCCTGGCTGGTCACCGCCAGATCCGCCTTTTTCATATAAAGAGAAACACGCTTTACATCATTGTGTACAAAAATATTCTTCTCCGGGATATCCTCCATCAGGTCCTTTTTCTCATAGGCAAAGCCCGTGATAAAATGGAATTCCGTTTCCGGCGTGATCTCATGAAGCTTTTCACAGATACTGTAGAGCCTTCCCGTAAGGTCCGAAGGATCGGCGCCGCCGAACATTATCATCACATTTCTGCATTCGGGAGAAAAATCCTTTGGATTCTCCTCCAGGAACTCATCCCTGATAAAGAAATAATCACTTCCCTCATAGACATTTCCCGGCTTGTCAGGATGATTCTCGTAAAGCGCGTTGATCACTGCGTCCGCAAGATACGCTCCCGGTCCCACATCCTCAAAATTTACAATCCGCTTCGCGTATTTTCTCTCCAGTTTAATGGTATCCTCGTCTGTATCCAGTATATCGTTCACCACGATATCCGGCTTCCACCGGGCCAGGACCTTTTCATAACTATCGTTATCCTCTATCACCTCAAAGGGAAAGAAGGAACTTTTAAGCTTTTCTATTCCCATTTCGCTTTTGCTGTCTGTGACAAACAATACCTCGTGGCCGATAAGCTTATAAGCCAGGGAAAGACACCTGTAGATATGGCCCATGCCCAGTTTTCTCTGGCCCACGGCCCTAAATAACACACGTTTCCTTTTTAAGATGGCCTCTGCTTCTATCCAGTCAGAATAGGTATCTATGTCGATGGCTTCCTCCGGAGAGGTCTCATATACGGAAACATTTTCCCCTATGCGGCCTTTTTTTGTCACAAGCTCCCGCTTTGTTATGAGAAAAGCCCCTGTTTCCAGGTAATTCGGCGGCAGGAACTGGGAATTAAGGCGCTCCTCATAGTTCTTTACAATCTTTCCGTCCCTCTTTGTCCAGGAGAGATGTGGTTTATTGACCACGCTGATAACGGTATCGTATCCCTCCTTCTCAAAATAGCCTATTGCCTTTTTTAAGGTATCAAGACAAAGGGTGGGAGAAGTGGCCTGCATGGTGATCACGGTGTCATAGCTTTTCCCGTGCCGCTCCTCCATTTGGATGAGAGCGTCATATATCACAGGATCCAGGGTGACGCTGTCTCCGGACAGAGCCTCTCCTCTCATGACGATCTCAGCGCCGTGATCCGCGGCTATGCCGGAAAGCTCTTCATCATCCGTGGAAACAGCCACATCCACGTCCAGATCCTTTTTTAAGGAAAGGGCATTTGTGACCGAATACATGATAAGAGGCCGTCCGTTCATGAGACGCACGTTCTTCCTCGGTATCCTTTTGGAACCACCCCGGGCGGGGATTATTATCAGTATTTTCATTCGTTTCTACCCTTTCAGCTTTTTTCGGATAATACCCGTAAAGATGATTATATCATTCTTTCTTACTATTGCCAAAACCAGCATAACAACCGCTATCAGTAAATACCTGATCACCGGATGGGGATAGAGATATGCGGTGAGTATGCCTGTCAGGCAGGTAAGCGTCAGCATAAGAAAATAGAGTCCGTCGTGATACAGCTTCAGCTTCAGGACATGCCTTGTGGCGATGTAGTGAAGTATCATCAGGAAAAAATATCCGGCAAGGGTGGTATAGGCCGCCGCTATATACCCGAACCTGGGGATAAAATATGCGTTAAGACCGATGTTCACCGCCGCGGCGATACAGGAATTAAAGGCAATGAGGAAGGTCTTTTTGTGGAAGAGTTCCGCATTGACGTAGTTTGTATAAAAATACTGGCAGAGGGTTCCGAGGGCCACCGGGGGAACCACCCACATGCTGTCCCAGTAACTTTTCGCAAAGAGAAGCTTCACCGCCAGGGGCGCCGCTGCTATGAAGACAAGGGTAAGTACACAGCCGTAAAACATCATGATCCTGTTCTTTTCCCTTATGCCCTCCACATCCGAAGAATAGAGATGCTCATTGAAGTAGGGAAGCCAGGCCTGTCCCACCGCGTTTGTGACAAACATAAGGAGGGTACCTATGGTATAGCCTGAGGTATAGAGTCCCACCTCGGAAAAGCCGTAGTACTCCGATATCATGGAGACATCGATCCTGGAAAGGAGTATCAGCGCCAGCCCGTGGGGTATCATGGGTATACCGATCTTAAGGGCATAAGACCAGTATTCCCTGTTAAACAAAACCTTTCCCTTTCCAACCAGGTTTACATAACACCAAACCGCTACGGCACCGCTGGGTATAACGGTTCCCAATATCTTTAAGAAGCCCTTTTCTCCGGGAGCAAAGAGCAGGAGCAGCACCGTTATAAGTACGGTAGCAACCGTTATTATCACTGATATGGCGATGTTCTCCTTATATCTGTACTCAAAACGGTATTTGTACTGCATATAGTCAATAGATGGAAAGACCGTGAGATACGCGAATAATATGAAGATCACAAGTCTCGGGAACTTAAAGAGCAGTCCCCCGGAGGGAAAAAATATCATCACCAGTATCAGGATGATCATGGAAAAACCGCTGGATAAGCACTGTATGGAGGACATATATGCGTCGAAGTCCTCCGTGAAATCCAGCTTCGCCCTTCCCACGCTGTAGATGAGGCAAAGACCGCAGACCACCGAAAATATACTGACATAATTGTTGAAATTATTGGCGTAACCGGTTTCGGCGGTGGTGAGCAGCCTGGTGTAGATGGGGGCCGTGATTATCCCCACGGCACGAATAAGAACATTTGATATTATATACCAGAAACCGGAACGGAGCGCTATTTCTCCGTCCCCTTCCCTGGTCTGTTTATTATCGTCCTTTACCTTGTCCATACTTCCATTCAGCAGAGCATATCTCTTTTAAGAACTGTATCCTGGGCGATCTGGGCTGCGGCCTTCTTTCCGATGACCGAATCGATCTCGGAGGGGGAGATCCCCAGTCCCGGTCTTTTCCAGGTAAGCATATCTTCTGTGATGACAGCTCCCTCATGTATATCAACGGCGGCCACCAGGGAACGTCTGGCGTTCTGCCTGGCCTGCCCCTCTGTTTCAAGACTTACAAGATCCCCCTTGCCCCTTATCTTCACAATATCATTAATGCCGGAAAGGATCTTCATGGAATCAAAGGGATCCATGGCATGATAGTGATCGTTCCCCTTTAACTTCTTGTCCAGGGTAAAATGCTTCTCCACAAGCACCGCTCCCAGATTGAAAGCCGTCTTTATTACGTCAAAATTCTCCGTGGGCTTGGTGTGGTCCGAATAACCGATATAGCACTCGGGAAATCTTTCCTTCAGGGAGGCTATCTTAAGGAGATTTGCGTGATCAAGGGGTGTGGGATATTCCAGCACGCAGTGAAGAAGGGTTATCTTTTCGCTGTTATGCTTCTGTATAGCGTCCACCGCCCGGCGGATCTCATCCTCATTGGAAGCCCCGACGGAAAGAAGTATGGGTTTCCCTTTCCTCGCCTGATATTCTATAAAAGGGATATTAGAAAGATCCGAGGAGGATATCTTATACACGTTCATCATATCCTCCAGATAATCCGCGGACTCAGTATCAAAGGCCGTGGACAGAAACTCTATGCCCCGTTCCTCAGCATGCTCATAGAGAGCGCGGTACTCCTTTTCCCCGAAGGCATCGAATTTCCGGAAAAGCTCATACTGGCTTCCCGTAGGCTCCTCCGTCCTGTCCCAGTATGCAGGTGAATCCTTGCTGGCAAGGGTACCGGCCTTATAGCTCTGAAACTTCACCGCGTGGATACCTGCCTGGGCCGCCTTGTCTATCATGAGACAGGCAGCTTCAAGAGGGGTGATATCCATCTTCTTTGCGATATCGTAATAATTCACCCCGATCTCAGCTATCAGCGTGAACCTGTTTTCCTTAAGCCTTTCCCTGATTACGCTCTTGCCCATTTAAGCCTCCTAACGTTCATTCATTATACCATCTTTTCCTGTTCCTTCAGGTCATTCGCTGTTCTTCAGATCCTTCAGGACTGAAAGATAGGCAAAGCCCTTTTCCTCGGTGGGTTCTATCATGGCTCCCTCACCCCATTCATTCCAGGCATTCAGGAAAAGAAAAGAGTCCTTATCCAGCTTCCGATTTAGTTTACATAATGCATCCTTGAATTTATCCGGGGATGCTCCGGAATAGACCAGTCCTTTATAGGACCGTCTCGGTGTATTATCCCACTCCGTTATGATCCCGGGATACTCGTTTTTTCCGTAATCCCTTCCGGTGATGCCCTCATAGATCCAGTCGATGGGTATCCGCCTCTCCAGGATCTTATCCCCTTTTTCCGAATTCCACGGAAAGCGATTTCTTATGCTTCTGATAAGGGTCCCAAAATTGTATCTTAATTTCCTGGATCCCGTCAGGCCATGCTTAAGGGTGTAGCCCGGTTCGAAATAATACTGCCCGTCCAGTATACCTTTTCTTCCCTCTTCGGCTCCGGCGGTCTTTCCTCCTATCCAGAAAATGCCGTCAAAGCCCTCTTCTCTTGCCCAGGCGTCCCACTTTTCCCTCATTTCCGGAAGGCAGTCAATGTCAAAGGTCCTGTAGATAATAAAAACCGGCTTGTTATCGATCTTGATATATCTTTCATCCTTGAAGAACCTGAGCTCATAGAGGAAGTGATTCCTCCATTCCTTCTCTTCTCCGTACTCCTGAGGCATCAGTATCTCTTCCTTAAGGCCGTACCAGGCTCTGGTCCAGGTCTCGTTGGCCCAGGCAAGGCAGAATTTTATGTTAACCTCAGGATGCTCCAGAAGAATATCCAGAGGCTTTTCCATAAGGGTCTTCCCGGTAAAGTAATACTGATAAAAGGCAAATCCCTCCACGCCGTATTCTCCGGCGTATTCCGCCTGTCTCAAAAAGGTTTCCGGCTGGTCTGAAATAAGATCATAATAGCCGTCCAAAGGGTGCTTTGGCTGAATATGTCCCTTATATAATGGCTTTGCGGACTTCACCGCAGTCCACTCGGTATAACCCTTTCCCCACCAGCGGTCATTTTCCGGAAAAGCATGAAACTGAGGCAGATACAGGGCTATGATCTTCATGTTTCCTCCCTGTCCGAAAGACAGAGCTTCACTGAGCGGCCGGCGCAGTAATAGAATACCGGCACTGAAAGAGCAAAGCTCATCATATTCGACCCTATGGACATGAGGAGAGTCACCATGACGACTCCGGCTTCGGGAGCCGTAAGTCCCGTTTTTTTCAGGCTCTTTTTCAGGATAAGCAGCATAAGGAATACAAAAAGGGAGGTTCCGAAAATGCCGCTCTCCACATAGAGCTTCGCTATACCGCCGTCTGCGATCACATGATCCGAAAAACCTATAGCCCTGTGACCGTTGGCACCGAGGCCGTTACCGAACCATATGCTCCTCATGTTGTTCGCAGCCCCCACCCACTGGTCGGATCTCTGGGCAATGGAGCCGGGGAGCGAAACAAGACGGTAATAGATCTTCATAAAAGCCCCCCTGAACAGGAGGAAGAGCGCTGCGGTAAAGGCAGCTATAAGACCGCACTCCCCGAAAAAGCACTTTTTCGGCAGCAGCTTATATTCAAAGAAAACAAGGAAATTCAGATAAATGATAATGATCATGGCCGCAGCCATGGCAGAACGCTGGTTACTCATAAAGGCTAAGAGTAGCATAAACAAAAAGGATACGACCGAGAGGATCTTTCCCACTTTTTTCCTGCATTCCATGAGGCGTCTTACGGACAGCAGCATTCCAACCGCCCCCAAAAAGCCCACAAGAGTGCTCCCTAGAACCGAATGCATCCTGACCCTCATGGTTGGGATATCTGCTTTGGAGATAAGCTCCAGCCGCATAAGATGATCGATATAGAACTGAGGGCCGCTAATAAACAGCACTATGCCAAGAAATCCCGTAAAAGCAACAGAGATAAGAAAATAAAGGGAAAAGCGCTCTCCCTTATCATCCATTCTGCCGCAGTAATAAAAACACATGGGAAGAGCCGTTGTGAATACTTCTCCAAGAAAAACCCCTGCAGGGATACCGGAAGAAATGTATGATATCCCGGACAGAAGATTAAATATGAGCCAAAGCGTCATGACTATATCTTCTGTGGGAAGGGAGACGATAAAGTTATGTAAACCATCCAGAGTTCGGGAGTGCTCCGATTTATGTAAACCGCCCAGAGTTCGGGGGTGTTCTGAGTTATGTAAACCATCCCGCAGACAGCCCAAAAGAGACCACAGAAGCTGCATCACAACTGCCGTCACCACAATGGCCGAGACCACTCCGGGCCTCACTATCTCAGGGAAAAACAATGCCAGTACATAGGAAAGGAGCACCAGCGGATAGAACCATTCATGTGCCTTTACCTTAGTTATAAGCGATTCCTTCATAATGTCCTATTCTAACACAAGGCTGAAACCGGCGATACCTCATCTCTGCCGTTCAATAGTAGTCGTCATTATCGTCAAACATCTCATAATACTGAAGACACGAGAGTTCATTAAGCTCACTTCTAAGTTCCTTAACATCCTTGATGCTGCCCTGTGCATCTCTTCCGCCTATAGCGGAGATAACAGGATATCCGCTCCTCACGCCTTCCGTATAGGTTCTGTATCTGGTAAGGGGTATGCCCGCCTCTTCAAGGAGAAGATTTCCAAGATAATTAAGGGACAGATCCACATCACTCTTTTCCTCTATATCGAAATTCGCCCATATAACAAAGGGAACCATGTGATTATTTATGGTATCCTCATCAGTGAGATTTTCCACGTCCTTGCCATTCATGGTATATATGGGTTCCATCACGTCCAGATCCGGCTGATGATCGCCGAATAAGAGGATGATCGTATCCCTTCCGGCATTTTCGTAGTGCTTAACCAGCTTCTCAAAGGCCTTGTCGCTTTCATATACAAGAGACAGATAGTTGGTCAGGGATCTCTGATTTTCATCCTCCATATTGTCTGCACCTTCAACGGATATCTCAGGCGTAAAATTGTCGTACATCTTTGAATATGAGGAATGGTTCTGCATGGTCACAAGAAATGCGAACATGGGCTGATCCGGATCATCCCTGCTCTCCAGTTTCTCGATGGTAAGGTCGTTCAGGGCTTCGTCGGAAATATAATCCCTTATAAGCTTTGCATCAGGCATGACCTGATTAAAGTAGTCCAGATATCTGGTCTCCTGGAATCCGAGATAGGGCCAGGCTATGGTCCTGTCCCATCCGCTGGAATTATAGGGATGCATGGCGAGACTGAAATATCCCATACTTGTGAGATACCAGGGCAGCGCATCCATCTTCCGCCTCACATACATCTGAAAGGGAATGCTGTTTTCCGGAAGAAAGGCCATGGAATTTCCCGTCAGGAATTCGAACTCGCTGTTGGGAGTCTGTCCTCCAAGGACCGACACATGGGCGAAACCCGTCACCGTATCCTCCTTGCCCCTAAGGGAATGGATAAAAGGCATATAGTCCTTATTCACGGTGAAATCCCCATCGGTCTTTAGATCTGCAAAGGATTCGTTCATGACCACTATGATATCCGGCAGCTCCTTTCCCGTTTTCCGGCTCTCTCCGGGATCCATGCCGTCAAGTATCTCTGAGGCCGAGGCCCTTGAATAACCCTCCGGCTTTTCCACAAAGACCCTCTGGAGCTTATAGAGAAAGCCAAGCATCATGCCGTTTCCGGTATAGGATTTTGTTACGGCAAACATGCTGTCATGGAGCTTTAATCTCCCCGCTATATCCTCTTTTGAAAGAAGGGTTCCGAGAAGGAGGATGAAAAGAGCCGAAAAGACCGACATCATACCTCTTCTAAGGGGAGAGAGTTCTCTTTTTTTATTGCTGACAAAGACGCATATGAGTATCCCAAGGATAATTAGGGCAATGGTGCCGTTCTTCGCATGGGGATCCATCTGATATGTGTAATTTCCAGCCACATTGGCTGCAGTCCTTATGGCGACAAAATCCCAGGGCATTATATAACTTCCCCTGAACATCCGCACATAGGTATTTGCCAGAGCAAAGAACCATATGGGAACCATTTCCAGAAGAAGTGAGATACGC
>CADBTX010000140.1 GCA_902797705.1 uncultured Lachnospiraceae bacterium
AGGCATTCGGCTCATCGTGCGAAGCACGATTTAATTAGCCGAATGCGTTGTATCTATTCAGAACCCGGTGGGTTCTGAATAGATACCCTGTAAGTATGTGAAAGGAGTGAGATCCCATGAACGGATTTGACATGATTCTGTCCTCCCTGAAAGCCATGATAGAAGAGCTGTACGGGGACGTAAAGGATGAGGGCGGGATGTACCGCACCATGGTACAGCATATCGGCGTATCGGACATGAATGCCATCCTGGAGGTGCTCCCGGAAGGGGGATTCAACAGTGAGCGCCCTTATCCCATACTGCATTTCCATCTGACTCTGGCGGTCAATGTGCCGGAGGAATATGAGGCTGAACTCTGTCTCTCCCTGAACAGACTTAATAACGCCATATCCGTAGGAGATTTTCCTTCCTTCGGATGCTTCGCCTATCATCCGGGTCTAAGGCAGATCTATCTCACATACCGCCTTCCCGTAAATCCCGATGATCCGGATAATGAAGCGGTGAATATCCGCTATTATCTCGGGGTGCTTTACGAGGAGCTGGATGCCCTTGGGGACTATATCCTGTTCCTTTGCAATAATGAGGGAAAGAGCCCCATACTTGACGAGTACCTCCGGTATCTTAAGAATATCGACGACTGGAACGATATAGAAAGAAGAAGCGAAGAGCTCTCGGAGCTTTTAAGGGAATTTGAGAAGGAAAATGACAAATAATATTCAAAATCTCATAGACAGCAATACAAAAATACGTTACTCCATAGGCAAAAAGATCGGAGCCTCGGTAGTATTCTTTTCCATGATCTTCTTTATCCTTGTGGTGCTGTTAAGCGGATTCGTGGACAGCCGCTTTACCCTGAACGCCATCGTGAAAAGAAATTACAGTCTGGCGAGAAGCCTTGCCATATCCCTGGACAGGGACTATATGACCTCTCTTTTCAATAAGGCCCGGGAGATAGAAAAAGAAGCATCCCTGAAATACAAGGATAACGTAAATACCCCTGAATACCTTTCGGAATTCGATTCCCTTAAGACGGACGAATATAAAAATCTCGTGGACTCTCTTTCGGATGTGGTAAAGGAGAATTCCATCCTGTGGATCAATCTCCACCTGGAGAACCCCGAAACCGGCAAAACATGCTTCATTCTTGATACGGATGAACAGCCAAACGGCCAGTACTCCGCCGGATGGCAGAGCCACATCCGGGATTACAACTATGCCCGTGGACTGCCCTACGAGGTTATCATGGACGCGGCAGACGGTTACATCATTATGACCGAAGCCCCCTACTACAAACCCGGGAGCGACAAGAAGGAGGTCATCGGATATATAGCCATTGCCGAGGCCAGGAAAAATCTGAGCAGAAACAGCAAGAATTTCATGCTGATATTCGGTCTCTCCATGAGCGTCCTCTCCCTTACCTTTGTGCTGCTCTCTGTATGGGGCATCCATAAGATAGTGGTAAACCCCATAGTAAAACTGGCCGTAGCTGCCAAAGCCTTCGGTGAAAAAGAGGACAAACGGTCGGAAAGCCATATCTTCCGGGATGTGGATATACATTCCGAGGACGAGATACGGGTCTTAAGTGATTCCATGACCAGAATGGAAAAGGATATCTATACCTACATCCGGGATCTGGAGCAGATCACAAGAAAGCAGGAAAGACTGAATGTGGAGCTGGATGTGGCATCCAGAATACAGACCAATATGCTCCCGGATGAACTTACGGGATACAACGGTCCGAAGGATTTTGAGATCGCAGCCACCATGAGAGCCGCAAGGGAAGTGGGTGGTGACTTCTATGACTACTTTACCATCGATGACGACCATATCGGCCTCATAATAGCCGATGTTTCGGATAAAGGCGTACCTGCATCAATGCTGATGGTGGTGACAAAGGTGCTCTTTAAGAACACCTCCATGGATTCCCTGTCACCTCTTGAGATCACCTCAAAGGTCAACAGACAGCTCTCCGAGTACAATAAGGAAATGCAGTTTGTAACGGTATTCTTCGGGATCTACACCGTTTCCGAAAGGACCCTGCGTTACGTGAACGCCGGCCATGAGGATCCGGTTATATTTAAGAATGATAAAAAGGAATACAAGCTGATAATCGAGGAGCATGATCTGGTACTGGGTATCATGGAGGACATCGACTTTACCGAAAGAGAATTAAAGTTTGATACCGGGGATCTGCTCTTCCTATATACCGACGGAGTTCCCGATGCCACATCTGAAAACGGGGATGCCCTTGGAATAGAAAGGATGATGGAGATCCTTATGAACCACAGGGATCTGACAGGCCTTGAACTGCTGGAAGCCGTCAGGGATGATGCGGACAGATTCGCGGGAAGCGCAGATCAGTTTGATGATATGACCATGCTCTGCCTCAGCGTACCGGAAAAATGAGCAAAAGCTAAGCCAGCCCCACCTCTGCTGCATAGGGCTCAAAGTCAGATTTGGTGAATACCTTACCAACCTTAACGAATTCATACTTGATGGCGTTAAGGTAATGTCTCATATGCACCTCTCCGTTGGCCTCGGGATCAGCCGCTGCCAGGAAAGCCGCATTCAGTATGCAGTTCTTGATATTACCACCCACGAACTCGAATTTCTCCGCAAGGAACCTTATATCCACATCCTCTGCCAGAGGAGTGCCCTTGGGGATCGTGGTGGTCCAGAGCATCTCTCTGGTATCCACGTCCGGGAACTGGAATTCCACAATGTACTTCATACGTCTGAAGAAAGCGGGATCGATGTTGTGCTTGTAGTTTGTGGCGAGAACCGAAACCCCGTCGTAGGCTTCCACCTCCTGGAGAAGGAGGGCGGTCTTATTGTTGTTTGAAGCCTGATTGCTGCCTCCGTCATCGGATCTCTTCGCAAAAAGGGTGTCACACTCGTCAAAGAACAGCACCACGTTACACTTCTTTGCTTCCCTGAAGATCATGGAAATGGATTTTTCCGTTTCACCCACGTACTTGTCGATAACCTTGGAAAGATCCACCCTGTAAAGCTCCAGATTCAATTCGTGGGCAATAACCTGGGCGCACATGGATTTACCGGTACCGGGAGCTCCGAATAAAAGAACGGAAAGTCCGCGGCCGTAAGGATATTTCTTGGTATAATTCCAGTTTTCATAGACCTGCTTACGGAAATTCATCTGGTCTATGGCATGCATCAGCGTTTCACGCTGGCTTTCGTTCATAACGATATCTTCGAATCCGAAATTGGCCTTTACCTTGGTGGCCTTCTGAGAAAGCTCGGAGCTCATCTGGTTATAGCAGCCCTGGAACAGTATATCCCTGCTTATCTTATCGGCCTTCTGCATGGTGGCCAGTCTTCTTGCATATTTCAGGGCATCGCTTATCTTACCCGCCGTAAAGAGGAACTTGGTAGCCATCTCCAGCATGTCAATGCCCTCTTCCAGCTCGTAATTCTTGGAGAAGTATTCCCAGCACTGCTGTCTCTCCCCTGTATCGGGAGTGGGAAGCTCCAGCTCCGTGAACTCGTTCTTTGTGACTTCCCTGAAATCTATATGCTCCTTACTCATGGCAAAAACGGTGATGCCTCTTTCCGTAAGCTTTGAGAAGGCGAGATCCATGTATCCGAAAAACTTTTCCTGCTCCTCCTGCCTGTAGGTAAGATCCGTAAGGCAGCAGCAGGAATTTGTGAGTATGCACTCCCTGGCCACAGCCCACAGGGCTCTTTCCACAAAGGAAAAGTCGTAATTAAAGAGCTTCTTGCAGTTGATGGCAATGGCCTTAATGCCGTTTTCCTCACAGAACTTCTTAACAAAGAAACGGCGGCCGCTGCCCTCATCCCCGTAATAGTAGAAGATCCTCACGCCCTCCTCAAAGGAGATCTTCATGGCATCCAGTATTCCCTGATTTGCCATGATGGGATTCAGCTCCTTATCGTTTGTGAGCATGGAGATGAAGCGGGTATAGTTTTCATCCAGCTTGTCGGGATTTCTTCCGAAGAGGCAGTCGATGACCCTCTTATCGGGAGAGACCGCTGTGGAGAAGGGCATGTTTCCGGGCACGCTCAAAGAGAGCACCGGAAGAAGCTGCTCCAGACATACGGACATATCTCCGTAAGCCCCGGTAATGGAGAATTCGGAGCCGAAGTAAACTTTGGCCGCAGACTCCACCGTAGGGCAGGACAGATTCATGTTTTCATTGATAAGCTGAAATACCGAGGAATAATCTGTCTGTGTGGAGGAAAGTATCCCCGCCGCAAAACAGAATATGGTGAAATTCTCGAATTCAAGTTTCTTGCAAAGCTCATAGAAGGGAAGGTGTATCCCGCTTTCAATGGTCACATCGGCTCTGGCAGCAACAAAGTCCAGTTTCTTTTCTATCTCGACTTCATCCGCCTTTACCCTGTTCACCTCAGTTTCTTCTTCTGCCTCTGATGACTCTTCCTCCTTTGAAGATGAAGAAAAACCTGACAAAAGAGAAAGGAGTTCGTTATCGATATCATCCTCAGCCTCTTCTTCCGCCTCTTCCTCTTCTTCAGAGTCATCATCCGCGCCGGAGAGAATATCCTCCGCTTCGCTTCCGGAGCCCTTCTTCTGCTCAGGTCTGTTATAGAAAAGGTCAGTCTTCAGCTTGCACGCTTCAGACGCCACCTCCAGATCGGGGTAGAGGACATTCTTATATCCACCCTCGTCCGAGGCGTAAACAGTCTTCATGTATTCCAGATATTTATCAAGACAGGAATTGACACAGTCAAACATGTATTCCATGTATTCACTGTAATCCCTGAAGGGCTTATCCCTCAGATCTTCATTGTATCTGGTCACGGTTTACGCTGCTCCTTTCCTTTAATCATCCTCTGTAACCTTAAACACGGCGGTCCTGTCAAACACGCTGGGTCTCCGGTTAATGGCCTTCTCATCGGCAGAGGTAAATACCCCCTGATACTCATTCAGGGAAGACTTTCTTTCTTCATGCTCTATATAGCCTTCGTAATCCGGCTCATCCTCATAATAAGGGTCCTTCGCCGGCTTTCTTTTGCTGTCCTTTATCAGTCTTTCATCCAGGTTCATCCGAAATACCCTTTTCGTACTCTTCCTTGCTGATCTCTGTCATATTGATGAGTTCATTGGAGCAATAGCCTTCGAAGCCGTTGCACCTGACCTTTGACCACTCATCGCCGATCTCCAGAACAACACCCGATGCAGTAAACGGGATGACATAGACCACCTTGCTGTTTATATCGGGAGCCTCACGCATATTGAGATTCTTCGCTCCTCCCGTGATAACGGAGAAGGAGAAATACTCCTCTTTCTCTGCAGGTATCTCCTCCGGCTCGGTTTCCTGAACTTCTTCGGAGGGTTCCAGGGAAGTCTCCTCTTCCCGGGCCGCCTCTTCCGACGCCTCCTCTGAAGCCTCCAGAGCCTCTTCCGAAGCTTCCTCCAAAGCCTCCTCCGAGGCCTCTTCTTCTAAAGCTGCCTCTTCAGCCCTTTCTTCATTTTCACTTCTTCCCAGCTGGGAATACTCGATCTTATCCTCCGGATCAAGTTCCTCCACATTCCCTCCCAGACCGAATATGATGGTATCATATCCGTTAAAGAGGCTTTCGGAGCCGAGGAAGTCCATATCACGGCCCACCGTGCTCAGTGCCACGGCAGAAACCCCGATATAGAATATCATCGCCAATATGCATGCAAGCCTTGCCCCTGCATCCCTGTCTTTCTTCTTTTTCATATCATCTTCAGGCCGGGAGCTGGATATAGATCCCCATGCCTTTTCCTTCCATGCTCTTTGCGTAAATAGTCCCGCCGTAGTACTCGACTATGGCCTTTGCCTGAGTAAGTCCCAGTCCGTTTCCGCTTAAGCGGTTGCTGCCCTGGAAATTAAGCTCAAAGATGTGGCGCGTCTCATCCTCGTTAAGTCCTTCACCTGTATCCTTAAGTACGATAAAGATATCGTCATTGATGGTGGATATGGTGATCACAAGGGACCCTGCCTTATTCATGTACTTGATGGAATTATCTATTATGTTCCTGAAAAGGGTGATAAGCCTGTTGGGATCAGCCTTCACAAGAAGGGTATCCTCCGAGGACTGTACAGTGATGATGAGCGAAACCGCCCTGGCGCTTTCCGAAAGCTCCGCCACCGCCGTTTTAGCAAGCTCGATGATGTTTACCGTGGAGCTCTCCGCCCCTTCCTCAACAGGAGGAAGAAGACCCTCGGATATGGTCTTCTTCGATGCCATGATCTCCTTTTCCTTCTCTATCTCCTTCGTCTTCTGGTCAAGGGCTTCGATGTCGGCTTCAAGCTTCGCTCCCTTTTTCTTCAGATCGTCATTCTCTATCTTCAGTTCATCATTCTTTCTGTTGATATCGATGATCTCGGTTTCCTTCTCATCGATACGACCCTTCAATACCTCTATCTCCCTGTCTTTTCCGGCAAGTTCCTGTCCTATATCCTGCTTGTAGGTATCCATGAGCATGGAGCTGTCCCTTCCATCCTTAAATACCATGTAGGCAAATAGTATGATGGTAAGACTGTGGAGAAGGAAGAAGACAGTGGCTACAAAAGCCCCGAACCTCAATCCTCCCAGAACGGTGATGAGGTAAAATACGCAGGAAACTACTAATAATACTTTCTGAATGACCGACATAAAACTCTATCCTTTCAGTTAAATCTTATCAAGGTTTATGATCCTGATCCTGTCTTCAAAGGATCTCAGGGCATCTTTATCATGGGTAGCCATGACTACCGTAACCCCCTGGCTGTTTATTATGGACAAAAGCTCCGCTATCTCCGCAGAGGAACCGGGATCCAGATTCCCCGTAGGCTCATCCGCCAGCACCACCTTTGGATTATTGATGATGGCTCTCGCCATGCAGACCTTCTGCTGCTCTCCTCCGGACAATTCCTTCGGGTATCTCTTATGGAGATGATCTATGCCCATCATGGTAAGGACATTGATAATCTTCTCCTCGGCGTTGCCGGTATTCCCACCGGTAAGGCTCAGGGTAAGCTCCAGATTTCCGTACACGGTATATTCATTAAAAAGCCTGAAGTCCTGAAAAATGACCCCTATCTCCCTGCGGTAGGAAGGAATAGCGCTCTTTTTGATGTCGGACAGTACATATCTGTCCACCGTGATGCTGCCGGAGGAGGGTTCCGTTTCCTTTGTGAGAAGCCGTATAAGGGTGGTCTTCCCGCTTCCGCTCCTGCCCATCAGAGCCACGAATTCCCCGTCTTCGATCCTCAGATCCAGATCGGTAAAAACCGGCTTTTCCTCTCCGTCATATTTTTTGGAAACCCTGTCAAAAATGATCATAACGATCAGCGGATCACGAGAAGCTTGTCAAAGCCCGTAACCCGGAAAACATCCAAAATGGAATCACTGGCATTTATCACTGTAAGGGAGCCCCCTTTTGACTGGGCAGTCTTCTGCCCAAGGAGCAACGCCCTTAAACCTGCACTGGTAATACGCTCCACCTTTTCCAGATTGACCACGAGGATCGTACACCTCTGCAGTACTGAGAGCAGATAATTCTGAAATTCATCAGAGGAAAAGGTATCTATATTTCCGTTGACATTCAGCTGAATGCTGCTTCCGCTCTTTATCTCTTCTATATCCATAATCTCTCCATTAGATCACAACACTTCCGTCAAGGGACATTTCACCGTCAAGAACTGCTTTCTTCTTCTCGGGAAGTTTCGAATTGACGTCAAGATAAGTATTTGAGTCGATTATAACATTTTCATCCATTTGCGCAATATTTATCCTTGTACGGACCGGCTTATACTGGTCAAGCATATACATGATCTGATGGCGCACTTCCTCTGTTATCCTCTTCCTTATCAGGATGGTGACATCATACACGCCCTTTGGAGTGAAATTAGTGGGATAATCGATGTTTTCCTCCTTAAGCCAGGCTCTTACCTTATTGTGCTCGATGACCACCGGCTCTTCCCTGAGTATCAATGTCAAAAGCCGTATTATCCCCTTCTTGGTCCCCTTCATCCTGTTTAATTCATAAGCTTCCTTCACTATGTCCCTTATGACGTCCTCGGGAAGGAATCCTCCCTCAAGGTCTATACCCATCCAGCTTCCGTACTCGATCAGCATCTCAACCGGGCAGGTATTTAAGTCCAGTATGGAGGGAAGGTTATCTATCTTCTGCTGAAAATCGTTGTAGATACTGGAAAATATCGAAAGATACCTGTGGAAAAAGCTGTTCCTCTCCCTGTAGATCTCAGGGAAGGTGTCCATGAAATTATCTCCCCTGCTGTCAACGATGATCCTTGATATCACAGCGCTGCCCTCTCCCACCACATCAATGGCGACAAAGAGATAGCGTCCCTTAAGGCCGTAGAGCAGCACATCGCTCTCTCCCACAAAACGTCTGGCTCCGTATTTCTTCAGCATGAGAAGCCTGTCTGCGGGATTAATGTCCTCTGAAAGGAGGTAGCTGTCAAGGCTCATCTCTTTCCCTTCAACCTCACAGAGATTCCTGTCCAGAGCCAGAACATAAATGCAGATCACCGCATCTCCGCTGCACTCCGGATCAAAGGAGATCCTTCCCCAGCCCGCTCCTTCTTCCATGCTGTCAAGGCTCGAAAGAAACAGGGTGTGGTACATGCTCTGACTTTCAAGTGTCAGGCTCTCACTCTCCGGATCATAGGTAAACCCCGGATGGGAGCTTTTCTTTATTCTGTTTTCCCTGATGGAATATCTTGGCATAGATATTATCCCCTGCTCACTTTTCGTATGTCACTATCTCTATATCGATATCTCCGGGATAGAGAAGGCAGTTCTCGTCCGGATGTATATCGCTGTCGATAAGTCTTGCTTTCTTAAGGTTTTCCGGGATAAGAGTCATCTCGTAGATGAACTCCACGCAGTTCAGTTCCTCCACTTCCCTGAAAACATCCTCGAATTTCAATACTTCACCGAAATTCCTGTTGCTTCCGATGTAGTCAATATTCTCTCTGAAGCGCTTCTCTATGGTATCCCTGCAGTCCGCAAAGTGTCTCTTCACATAGACTGTGCTGCGGACTGAAACCGCCACGTAGACCGGAGAAAGGATCTGGAAACGCGTGGTTATGAGCCTTCTTCCTGAGAGCTCATTTGTAATGGCCTTTCTGTAGGTATCGGGAAGCCTGGGCTTATCCTCGTCGGTCCCGGGCATCACGGAGATATGCACCAGGTTCTCCAGTTCATCCATCTTCGCCCTGACCTTCTTTATACAGAGCCCGGGAGTCATTGCCACGGCCCTCTCGTAATCTGCCGCGGTGACGCAGGTATAGGGAGTGAAGATATCATCCCTGAAACGCCTTCTGACATCCTCGGTGGTCTCACTGTAACACCCGCCGATACCGGGTCCCGGGTTATAGAAGTTATATTCCCCTGAGTCTCCCCCGGCTTTGACGAATCTGAAGAAATTACCGGCTCTTACATTTCCCTTTGGGCCTTCCGTCACGGCCACGCCGCCCATGAAAAGCTCCGCTCCGATAAAATCTCCGGCATCCTCTATGACGATCTTTCCCTGATTCTCAAGAAGGCTGTAGCTTAAGATGCCGTCACCCTTCTTATCGGGACGTACAAAGTCATAGTAGGGCTCATTATTCTCATCTATCCTTCTGGCGATAAGTGAGAAGGAATCGGGAACGATATTCTTTATGGGAAGTTCTATCTCCTGATCGTCATAGCCTATCACCGAACCCACCCGGTAGCGCCGCATGATCTCTTCCGAATAGATCACTATCTTTACGGCGTCCTTTACCTTTTCCGGCTCATAGCCGAAGCGCTCCTTATCGAATTCCACCGTAAAGGATTCGCTGTCACGGCTGTAGAGGCAGTACCTTCCCTTTTCCGACCCGGAAATGGAAAGCTCATATCTCCTGTAGGAGGATCCCTTCTTCTCCTTGCCGAAGACCAGCACGTAACCCTTTTCCGCATAGGGTCCCGGGATCCTTATACTCTTCTGCTTCGGAAAACCGAAGGTCACGGATCTGGTCTCCTTCTGCCAGACCTCGAACATAAAGGCTTCCACTGAAGAAACCGCCGGTCTCACGTCATAATTAGCCCTTGTAAGGGTGGCCCTTAGGCAATAACCCTTAACGGGGCAGCCGTCATATTCCACCGCCTGCTCCGCTGGGAGTTTCATCTTTATTTCACCGCTTACGAGCAGGGATCCGGTATAGTCGTGTACCTTCATTTCCGTAAAGCCCTGAGCGGTAAAGCACTCCCACTTTATGCCGGCAAAAAGGTTATCCGCCCTGTCCTCCACGGGATTCCTGTTATACCTGGAATTCAGGGTGATATAGAACCAGGTCTCCTCTCCGGGAGAGGGAAGGCCGTCGGAGATAAAGTAGATGCTGTCTCCCTCCTTTGGAGAATCTCCGAATATCCTGGTGTCCACATTGTATTCCCTGTCAGCCAGATAGCTCAGATCATGGAACTTGTCGTCATATTGGGAGAAGATGGCTTTGAGGCTTATTCCGGGAAGCACCGTCTCCCGCCTGGTCTCAAAAACGAGATCCCCGATGGTAAAGCGGTGATTATTCCTTAAACGTATCTGCCCGTCCCTGTTGATCCTCGAAAGGAGCACTCTGGAGCACTTTCCTCTCGCAGGCTTAAAGCCCGCGATACGGAGCAGCATGAGCCTCGCCTTTTCGCTCAGGTTATCTATGGCAGAGCCCTGCAGCGCCTCAAAGACCGTGAGGTTTTCAAGGGTGGTGATACCGGGGTCCGAGGGATTATAATTCGTCCATTCCCTGGTTAAAAGCGGCAGTGCGGAATAATTGTCCGCCATCCTTTCTTCAAATGATCTGCTTTTATAATCTTCAATCCTGAACATATTTCCTACTTATGCACAATGTGCACCCTGTGTGTGCCTGATCTCACTGCCATGAAAGGCGTAACCTGTAGATCCTGTATATCTATCTCATGCTCCCCGTCCTTATCCCTGTAATGGGCAACCATTGCGGTCTTCCTGATAAGGGCGTGACTCTTTAAGGAGCCGAGCTTCATTACGATCTGATTCTTCTTCGGGATAACCCCTATGGGCCAGCCCTCATTCTCCTCACTGGAAACGGGATTCAGATAGTCCTCCAGCATGCTCTCTATCCTGCTGGTTATCTCAAAGCTGTCCTCGATATTCTCGGTCTCGACCCAAAGCCGCACCGAAATATCCACGAACAGGGGCTCCACTATATGTATCCTCTCGGGAGAAAGTGTTATGGAGGAAGTCTTCAGCATCTCCTCCTTTAATTCCGCCGCGATCCTGTGGAAGGAGAAGGATCCCTCCATAAAGTCCTTCATGAGAAGTACAAAGGAGATATCAGCGTCCTCACCGTCCCCCTCTATCCTCTGTCCCGGAACGCAGGCCACCTTGTCGATGCTGTCGGAAAAACTCTGCATCTCATAGATATAATCGTTTACGGTGACCAGCCGCCTCCTGCCGTACATTATATTGGCTCCACGACGCATGGCTTCCTTTACGGTCTCCATGTCGGATCCGCCGTAGGCCCTGACCGGGTTCGTAACGCCGTCGATAAAGAGCTCTGTACCCACCGTATCGTTTATGGCAAAGGGAGCCACATTTCCATAGGTCCCGCTGCTCATCCGGAGCCTTACCCTGAAGGCCACGTCATCCGTAACCCTCGGTATATCGGCCTTTATCCCGTCTGAAAAGATTATCTCATTCCTGAAGCGGTCAATGATATAGCTTCTCCTGTTTTCCAGATTGTAGAAGCTGTCAGTCTCCTCCCACTTTACAAAGATGGAGGCAAAGCCGCCCAACATGTCATATTCCGCCTTGACACTGTCCGGGTTCTCGGCGATGAGCCTCTCGGCCTCCTCCTTCATGATATAGCCCTTCTCATTGACCCAGACATCGGCGTCCATTATATTGCTTCCCTTAAGAGCGAAATGTAAGTTAGGCCCCGGTTCATCAATGTAAAAATCAGTCTCCTGGGCGCTCTCCACATTGGATACCGGCACCATATTCAGCATGATCCGCCTTATATGGGGCAGGAAGAGCCTCTTCTCCGATTCCCTCTGCACTTCGGATCTGCGTATCTTTATAAAGTAGCGGCTTCTTCCTTCCAGCTCCATCAGACTCATATCCGAAGGAGGATAGAACATCACTACCCCGGAGTGGGAGAATCCGGCGGTGAGATCCGCCACCTTCATCCTCTTAAATCCTCTTATAGTGCTGTATTCAAAGGTGCAGTTAAGCTTATTCTGATTCACCGTATCCTCAAGTTCAAAGAAAAGGCTTACAGGGCCTCCCTCAATACGCGAATCAAAGCCTAAGTACAGAGCGTCCTCGGAGTAATTGCCTCCCGAAAAAACGGGGAACTCCTTTCCTGTCTTCATAAGCTGGGTAATATCCTTCTTACCCGTACCGGAGATCCTTATAAGCCTGTCGGGATCCACATAGTTCTGACCGTAGGAGAAAGAGAGGGTAACGTTGCTCATATAAGGATAGTGGTGTATGCAGGGCCTTAAGTAACAGTTATCCGACCTTAAAAGCCTGAAACGGATACAGCGCCCCATATTGGCTCCGGTCTCGGCGCTTGCTATATCATTGGGACAGGTGAATTCCATCACCACATCCTTCGCCGTCTCTCCGGAAAAGGCATTTGTCACGTCCGGCGCGGGATACAGTTTCTTCCAGCCCGTGCCGTTAAAGTACTCCATAATGACCTCATCCGCATAGGCATGGGATGGTATATCCGCCGTATTCACCTTCGGCTTCTTCTTTATGATCTTAAGGCTCTCCTCCACTTCCTGCTTAGTAAGGTAGTGGCTTCTTTCCTTGTATTCCAGATGGAAGGAGAGAGTGATCTTTGATCCCTTTTTCGAAAGATAGGTATCTTCCCCGATGTAGCACTCATTATAGAGTGACAGGCTCTCAGAGAAGGGTGCGAAGCCCTCCTTGTCCAGATCGCTGACGCCGTCGGACACAAATTCCGGCGCCCTTTCCTTTCCCTCGGAGGAAAGTCTTATGGAATCGATATTGATGTTGTCGGAAAGAGGGTGCCTGGCTTCCAGTATCACCACTCCGTATTCCTTTGTGCCGTCGGTGACCTTCCTAATATCACCTTTCTTTTTCAGGATGAATATCCCTGCTTCCTCTGCGTATACCACGCTGTCAAAGGGCACAAAGTCCTTGCCGTTATAATACTTAAAGACATATTCCCATTCCGTGATCTTTGAGATAAGCTCGCTGCTCCCCGTGATCTTTACGAAAATAGCCTCATCCTTAAGATCGAAGACCGTTTCGTGATACATGATAAGGATGCTCCGGGAAATATTGCCTTCCTCGGAAAAGAGCACGAAGGGACGTAAGGTCGTCTTCACATACTGCGAATCTTTTACCTCCGTCTCCTCTTCCCCTTCTTCTTCCTCATCCTCGTTCCTTACATTCCTGAAGCCCTCAAGAATGCTGACCGGCGTAAAGTCACCGAGAAGGGGCACCACAGAGCCCTCTTCCCTGTCTGTCATAAAGCAGTCGGTTATCCTTGAAGCTGTAACATATATCTCCCTGTCAGTCTCAAAAAGAACGGGCTCACCATCCCCGTCCACACTCTCTGAAGAAAGGGCGGTACCCCTTCTTATTACGGTTCCCGGAACGGTATCCTCGATAAGCCGGAAATTCACGATGGACTGGGCTGCCTTCACGGGCTTTAAGGAAAGATCCAGCATGTTGATGAATTCCGCATGATATCGCTCCGGAATATTATTCATCAGATCGATGTTTTCCTTCATCTGCACCGCAAAAAGCTTCGCGATGACAGAACCGATATCCGGGTTATCCCTGTCAAAATGCCACTCGGGAGTATATACTTCCGCAAGATCCTCTATTTTATTTTCGATGTCTTTTATGTCTCTCTGGTCGATAATCAAGGTTTAGTCCTCCGGATCGCGGCCCTCGATCAGGTTCCCGTCCTCATCATAGTAGGATGCCGGTATGGTCTCATCATATCCTTC
>CADBTX010000141.1 GCA_902797705.1 uncultured Lachnospiraceae bacterium
GTGTTGGTGAGATCAACCAGGACGCTACAGCTCTTAACATCCAGCAGAGAGGTCTTGGATTCATCAACAAGTTCATCTCCCTTGTAAAGGCTGATGGCAAGAAGGTTGCTGTAGTTGGTAACGAGTTCTATGTAAACGCAGCAGAAGGCGCTGACGGCGACGAGGCTTCAGCAGACGTTGTTATCGAAGTTGCAGTTCCTGCACAGACCACTGTTGAGCTTTGCACAACTGAGGCTTCCACCATCCTTTCAAAGGAAGACACCATCGGCATATTCGGTTCAAACCAGACCGCAGCTGAGGGACTTCTTGCAGCTAACTCTAACCTGAACCTTCTTGGATCAGACGCAGCAGCAGGCGAAGTTATCGGTATCGGATTCGACGCTGGTTCTGTTATCAAGGGCGCTATCAAGGACGGCACAATGTACGGTGCTGTTACCCAGTCTCCTCTGATGATGGGTTACTACTGCCTGTATGCTCTTACAAAGGCAGCAAACGGCGAGACAGTATCTGACCTTCCTACAAACGGATATTGGTACAACAAGGATAACATCGACGATCCTGAGATCGCTCCCAACCTTTATGACTAATCTGTGATAAACAGCTAAAGATTAAAGATAAGACAGCCCGTTGCCATGCAGCGGGCTGTTTTGTATAATCTGTATCATGAATAAAGCCTTTACAGAGCCCTTATCGGGCTATGAAACAATAGAAAAAATCAGGAAAAGCCTGGGCCATGCCGGCATAATAGATATAGACGGCGTGACGGATGCAGGAAAAGCACATCTCGTAACCGCACTCTCCCCCGTGGGAAATAAACTTATCGTCACCAGTGATGAACAGAGCTGCGCGGAATTCTATAAGAATATACGTCTCTACACCAGGGATGCGGTGGTCTACCCTCCGAGGGATCTTATCTTTTATCAGTCGGATCTGAACGGAAACGAGCTTACCCGCGAAAGGATCAATTGTATAAAAGCGCTGGATGAAGGGGAAAACATTACCCTTATCACCACCATTGACGCCCTTATGGAGAAGACACCGGGACTGAACCGCATCAAAAATGCGGTGATCACAGTTTCAAAAGGCGATGAGATCGATGAAACAGGGTTTTCCGGGGAACTAATCAGGCTGGGATATGTGCGTTCCTTCCAGACGGAGGCACCCGGTGCTTTTTCTGTCCGGGGCGGGATCATAGATATTTTCCCACTCACGGAAGATAATCCCGTTCGTATCGAGCTCTGGGGGGATGAGATCGACAGCATCCGTTCCTTTGACCCGGCCACACAGCGTTCGCTTGAGGAGCTTGACTCGGTAAGGATCTATCCCGCATCTGAAATGGTGATGTCCGAGGCTGAAAGAGAAGAGGGGCTTTCAAGGCTGAAGGCTGATTACGAGGAACGTCATAGCTATTTCAGGGGAAAAATGCTGACGGAAGAGGCCTACCGTCTGAAAAGCCTGGTGGGGGAGTTTACGGAGGAGCTTGAAGAGAGCGGGGAGAGCGGAGGCCTGTCCGCCTTTGCCGGGTATTTTTATGAGAATATGGTCTCTCTTCTGGACTTCTTCGACCCGAAGAAAACCCTTGTTTTTCTGGATGAGCCTCAGAGGCTGTCGGAAAAGGGAGACGCGGTGGAAAAGGAGTTTGCAGACAGCATGCTCATGCGTCTTGAAAAGGGTTATACTCTTCCGAAGTCGGCGGACCTTCTTTACGGGATAAACGAGACCTTCGAAAAAATCATGTGCTTTCCCGGAGCGGCTCTGGGGAGCATGCTTCAGTCAAATGAGAAGTACAGCCCGAGGGAAAGCTATTATATAAATCTAAGGACCGTTAATTCCTGCAACGGTTCCTTTAATTCCCTGCTTTCCGATCTTAGGAAGTACAGGAAGGAAAAGTACAGGGTGATAATACTCTCCGGCTCTTCCACAAGGGCAAAGAGACTGGCGGAGAATATAAACGATTCCGGCCTTTCGGCCTTTTTCACGGAGAACAGTGACAGGGTCCTGGAGGGGCCGGGGATCATGACCATGCAGGGTTCCCTGAAGCGGGGCTTTGAGTATCCGGAGATCCGCTTTGCCGTAATAAGTGAAACCGACATTTTCGGGGAGCAGGCAAAAAAACGGAAAAAACGCCATAGTTATGAAGGTGAGCATATCGCTTCATTCACGGATCTTACCGTTGGAGACTATGTCATACATGAAGACTACGGAATAGGCCAGTATCAGGGCCTTGAGCACATCGAGATAGACGGAAAGACCAGGGACTATGTCAAGGTCAGCTACCGGGACGATTCTTCGGTCTATGTCATTGCCTCCAATCTGGATTCGCTTCAGAAATACGCTTCAAAGGATGCCGAGAAGAAGCCGAAATTAAATAAGCTTGGCAGTAATGAATGGGCCAGGACAAAGGAAAAGGTCAATACCGCAGTGCAGGGGGTTGCAAAGCGTCTTGTGGATCTTTACGCACTACGGCAGAAGAATAACGGATTCCGTTTTTCTCCCGACACCGTGTGGCAGAAGGAATTTGAGGAAATGTTCCCCTTTGAGGAGACGGATGATCAGAATCTCGCCATTGAAGCGGTGAAGCACGATATGGAAAGTGATAAGATCATGGACCGCCTTATCTGCGGAGACGTGGGATTCGGAAAAACCGAGGTGGCCATAAGGGCTGCATTCAAGGCGGTGCAGGAGAATAAGCAGGTGGCCCTGCTGGTGCCCACCACGATACTCGCTGAGCAGCATTACAATACCTTCAGGGAGAGAATGAAGGATTATCCCGTGACCATCGAGCTGTTATGCCGTTTCAGGACGGCCTCGGAGCAGAGGAAGACCGTGGAAAAGCTGAAAAGCGGCATGGCGGATATAGTTATAGGGACACACAGGCTTTTATCAAAGGACGTCTCCTTCAAGGATCTGGGGCTTCTTATCATCGACGAGGAACAGCGCTTCGGAGTGACCCACAAGGAAAAGATCAAGGAAATGCGGAAAAATGTGGATGTGCTGGCTCTTACGGCGACACCCATTCCGAGGACACTGCATATGAGCCTGGTGGGGATCAGGGATATGAGCGTGCTTTCCGAGGCTCCGCGGGACAGGATGCCGATACAGACCTTTGTGATGGA
>CADBTX010000142.1 GCA_902797705.1 uncultured Lachnospiraceae bacterium
CTTGCCAAATATGATGTCTCTGCCGACAGGAAGAGCCTTTATGACGATATGGAAGCACTCCGGGTCCTTGGTATAGACGTCATAGGAGAGAAAGTCGGGAAGAACTTCTATTATCATGTAGGTAAGAAGCAGTTCGATATAGCGGAATTAAAGCTTCTTGTGGATGCCATCCAGTCATCTAAGTTTATTACAGAGAAAAAATCCAATGAGCTTATCAAAAAGCTCACCGAAATGGCCAGTGACTATGAGGCATCTCAGCTGAAAAGACAGGTGGTTGTTCAGGGACGCGTAAAGACCATGAATGAGAGCATCTACTATATTGTGGATGATCTCCATAAAGCCATAGCCGAAAATAAGCAGATCTCCTTTAGCTACATGCGCTGGAACCTTGAAAAGAAAATGGAGCCCCGGAAAGAGAAGCCCTATGTGGTAAGCCCCTGGGCGCTGACCTGGGATGACGAGAATTATTACATGATCGCCTATGATGCGGAGGCCGGAAAGATAAAGCATTACCGTGTAGACAAGATGAAGAACATCAGGGTTCTCGAGAAGAGGCGTGAAGGCCGGGAAGACTTTAAGGACTTTAACCTTGCGGATTACGCCAAGATGAATTTTGGTATGTTTGGCGGCGAAAAGACAAAGGTGAAACTGGAATTTGATAATGTCATGGTAGGTGTTATGATAGACCGCTTTGGCAAGGACATCACCATCCGCCCGGCAAAGAAAAAAGGCTGGTCGGAGATAAATGTGGATATAGCCATGAGTGATCAGTTCCTCGGATGGATCTTCGCACTTGGAGACAGCGTGAGGATCACCGGTCCGAAAAACGTAGTAAAGAGGTTCGGGGAAGAGATCGGGAAAATCAGACAGTATTATTCCTGAGGATTAAATTATAGCGGGAAAGCCACTGCTTCCAGCGGTTTTAACCGATAGGAAAAATGGAGGCAGATAAAGATATAAAGGAGATAAATGAGAATGAAGAAGCAGATTTCAACTACGTTGTTTTTGATACTTATTATGGCACTTCTGACAGCATGTGCAAATGATCAGAAAGCAGATAATTCAGAACAGACACCGGCTGTCCAGCCGGCAGAGGCAGCAGGAACGGCTGAATCAAAGGAGGCGTCTGAGGTAAGTGAGGATCTTGATAAAAACGAGGAGAGTCTGGAGGTATCGAATAAACTGTTTTCAATAACACTTCCTGCTAAGGCGGCAGGGACGTTTGTTTCCGATACAGCAGATAACAGCATTTCCATATACGATAAGGAAGCAAAAGAGGCTGAATACGGCGGATTCGCATTTTGTGTGTCAGCATATAAGGAGCCTTCGGAATATGCGGGAGGAATGGATTCCAAGGTTGGAGAGTTTACGTCAGATGATGGAACACTCTATGACATAGTGGTTACATATCCATCTGATGTGCAGTACGACTATACGAAAAATCCTGACGGAATGCCTGAAAGTTATGAGCTGCTCTACCGGGGTGCAGAGGATATCATAAAAACCCTGAAGAGTTCCGATGGAAAGGGAGAATTTGTCTTTGGTGCAGGTACTAAAGGAGAAGATCTTTATGGTGATGTGCTGAAAAAACTTGTCACTGCCATAAATGAAGGATGGGATGCGAACCGCCTCGAGGAAGAGGGATTTAGTCCTGAGTATTATGCCCTTTCCGTGGACGGAGAAAATGTACTTGAAAGAGTGGGATATGCATATTTTGATGAGAACCATGACGGAGTAGAAGAACTGTTTGTCGGAGTAATACTAGACGGCGAGGAAAAGGGGGCTGCTTATGATATCTTTACTATGGTCGACCGCCATCCGGAGCATGTTGTGAGCGGAACGGCCAGGAACAGATACTATGCATTGAAGAGCGGACTTCTGGTGAATGAGCATTCCGACGGGGCGAATGCCGAAGGATGGGATGTTTATGATATCGAGCCCAACACCACTAATCTCATGGACCAGGTTAAGCTTAAGATTGATGGATATGAAAATGAGGAAATGCCGTGGTTTGTTTCCTATGACAACGGAGAAAGCTGGGAGAATCAGACTGAGAAAGAGTTTGAGGACTACAAAGCCAATTTCTCTGATCATATGAGGTTTGACTTTACCCCGCTTTCGTCGGTACCGGGTGCAGCAAAAGCAGTGGAATAGGAAGAAGTGGACTGAGAGATCTGTTCATGGTTTTATCTCAGCAGATCGTCGCCTTCAAGCATCTCATCCCAGTCAAAGGACGGGATCACGCCGGACATGCAGGCAATAGCGGCAAGACCATGCGCTGATGCCCAGATCTTCAAAAGCTCAACTTCCTGCTCCTTCATGTTCTTTTGTATTCCGTTCTCTTTCAGATATTTGAGATAGGTTTCTTTCAAAAGAGCGAAGGGCGGATAATCGTCATCTGTTTTCTCGTCTATCTTCAGGTGAGCGATCATATTCTGACGTCCGAAAAGGAACTTGAAATAATCCGGATTGTTACGGAAGAAGGAAACATATCTTTTGCCCATACCTACTATAGCGATTTCCGAATTGACGGCAGATTTAACGGCATCCTCCATTTCCCTCATAAGCTGCTCCGTTACACTCTTCTTAATTGCCTCTATCAGTTCGTCCTTATCCTTGAAATGAGCGTATGGAGCTGCGTGGGAGACGTTACAGGCCGAAGCAACCCTGCGCAAAGAAAGCGAGTCCTCTCCGCTTTCATTGATGATCCTTATTCCTGCTTCGATAAGAGCATCTCTTAAATTGCCATGATGATACGTATCACTCATTTACTGTCTTCTCTTTTATCTGTCTTAAAATATCACAGGTCACAGACGGATTTTCCCACAAGGGGCTGTGGGCCGCATCGGGGATCAGGAAGAATTCCTTGTCCGGAGCATCTATGATATTACAATATTCTTCTACCAGTTTCCATGGACAGTTGTAATCGCTTTCACCGCTGATGAAATAAGCCGGTATTTCCAGTGATGTAACCGACGCCCTGTAATCGAATCCGGCAAGTTCTTTAACAAAAGGGGTCTTCCTGTACATCTTCATGGCAGGAACATATTGCAGTTTTTCTTTTATCGTATAGCATCTGCAAAACAGGATCGGCAGAACGATCCCCTCAAATTCGGATCTGTCCTTTATCGTACCTCCGCCTGCCTCATGCAAAAGAGCGACATAATTGTACCAGTCTTTGCATACGATCCCGCCATCTTCCGTCTTTTCAACAGAATCCTCAAGCTTCCTAAGAGATGCTCTGTTACCTCTATCCGTAAAGACCTGCTTCATAAACTCATACATCAAAGTATCCCGTTCCGGTCCGTCGGTGACATCCTGCGCCATATTTATCAGTGCATAGTAATTCTCCGGATGCTCCCGGGCTGCGCGTAAAGCTATGTGTGTTCCGCCGGAAAATCCCATAATAAATATCCTGTCCTTGCCGAATCTTGTTTTTAGATATTCCGTAACAGCTTCCGTATCTTTAAGGATATTTTCAAGCGTGATACTGCCGGTTTCAAAGTTTTTATCATAAGCGATGCCCATATCCCTGTAATCCCAATAAACGACGGTGAATTCATCTTCAAGCTTCATATCCTTATATTTATCGGTGAAGACATAATCATCGGTGCCGGGACCGCTGGATACAAATAATAGAACCGGGTTATCCGTATTCTGGCTGTTAATAAAAAAGCCGTTTGGACTGCCGTTTATATCCATCACAAACTTTTCCGACAGGCTCTTTTCTCCCTCATAAGTTCGTATACTGCCGGGACTTATAAGGCACCAGATCAAAAGTAGAAGCAAAAATACTGATATCAGACAGATCATGACCATCACTGCTTTCCTTACCTTTTTTTCCATTTACAGTCTCCGATTTTGACATTTTACGGTTATAATACCATCAATCTTTACATTGTCAAGATTCACCCGGCATACTGTTTTTCGACCCGGTTATTCGATCTTCCCATATAAAAAGTTGTGTCGTTTACGATGAGAGATGTATGGAAAAAAAGAAAGAGGCTATAGAAAAAACTTGACAGGCTAATGACTACTAGCTATATTGAAGCTGATGTTTTTAGCGGAATGGGGGAAGATATGTCTACCAAAGAGAAGATACTGGATGCGGCACTAACGTTATTTGCAGAGAATGGATACGATGGAACAAGTGTGGAGCAGATCGCCAATATTGTCGGGATCAAAGCTCCATCGTTATACAAGCACTATAAAGGCAAAGAGGACATCCTGAATGCGGTGATCGATCTTGCTGAAGCGCGGTATGAGGAGATGTTCGGATCTGAAAATAATACAGGAAAAGTGCCGCAGAGCCGGGAAGAGTTCATCAGGATGACTTTGAAAAGGATTTCATTCACAATAAATGATCCTTTAATCCGAAAGACAAGGATGCTCCTTGTTCAGGAACAGTTTAGAAATGAAAGGATTTCCGGGGCTACAACCAGACATCAGCTGGACGGGATACAGAGGATGTTCGCAAAGATCATCAAAGGGATGATGGATGAGGGTATCGTAATAGATGATGATCCGGAATTGCTTGCAGTAGAGCTTACCGCACCGGCTGTTTTGCAGATCGCAAGGTCAGACAGACAGCCGCAATATGAGGAAGAATGTATTAAAAATATCGAAAAGCATTTGCGGCATTTTTGCAAGGTATACATGAGAGAGGACTGATCGGAATGACCATCCGATGATCTATTTGGCATGTACCAATGAGGGAAGCGGGATGGGATCCGGTGAGAGTGTATAACAAAGCATGAGATCACTAAACGAATATCTGAGGGACAGATTCGGCTGCAAAGTATACAAGATCGCGCTTAACGGCGGGTTCACCTGCCCTAACCGGGACGGATCCCTCGGCACCGGCGGTTGTATATTCTGCTCTGCAGGCGGAAGCGGCGAATTCGCAGAAGACTCCGCGCTCAGCATAACAGAACAGATAGATCGCGGAAAAATGAGGGTGGCGGACAAGATCAGAAATGGTAAGTATATCGCATATTTTCAGGCGTACACCGGAACCTACGCTCCGGCAGAAAGGCTAAGGAGTCTATATACGGAAGCGATCTCGCACCCTGATATCGCAGCATTATCAATTGCAACAAGACCGGACTGCCTTCCGTATGAAGTCCTTGATCTGCTCGAAGAACTGTGTAAGATAAAGCCTGTCTGGATAGAACTCGGGCTGCAGACGATACATGAAAACAGCATCAGATACATAAGGAGAGGCTATGAGAATGCGGTTTATGATAAAGCGCTCTCAAATCTTCATAAGCGGGGGATCGAAGTCATCACCCATGTGATAATCGGTCTTCCGGGGGAAACTAAAGATGACATCGTTAAGACTGTCAGGTATGCCTGCGACAAAGGCACGGACGGGATCAAGCTGCAGTTACTGCATGTTCTTAAGGGAACGGATCTGGAGACAGATTACAATAACGGTCTTGTGAAGATACTGTCGGAAGACGAATATATCGATATTCTTAAGTCTTGCGCAGCGGTTATACCCGATGATGTTGTGATACACCGTCTCACGGGTGACGGAGATAAAAAACTTCTTGTGGCGCCTCTCTGGAGCGGCGACAAGAAGCATGTATATAATCGCATCAGAAATGAAGTGATCGAATAAAGATCATGGAGGAAGGGATGCAGACTATAAAGGAGTTTATTGAAAATGGAGTTATTTGACGGAAGACCGGTAAATACTGAGGGAAGGCTTTCAAGAGAGATAAGGACCTACGATTTTCTCGATGATCTGGGAATAGAGTATAAGCGGACAGACCATGAACCGGCCGACAATATGGAGGCCTGTAACGAGATAGATGCGGTGCTTGGTGTTCTGATATGCAAGAACCTGTTCCTCTGCAACAGGCAGAAAACGAACTTTTATCTGCTCATGATGCCGGGGGACAAGAAGTTTAAGACGAAAGAACTTTCATCGCAGATAAATTCATCGAGGCTTTCTTTTGCGGAGCCGGAGGATATGCTGAAATATCTCGATATTGAACCGGGTGCAGTCAGCATCATGGGGCTGATGAATGACAAAGACCATGGGGTGCAGCTGTTGATAGATGAGGATGTGCTTAAGGGAGAATATCTCGGATGCCACCCCTGCGTATGTACATCGAGTCTTAAGATTAAAACTGCAGATGTGATAGAACGGTTTCTGCCTGCAACAGGGCATGAGTACATGACAGTGCATCTTGTCGGAGAGGATTGATTGGAAGCCGGGGGGAAGGTGTCAGCGTCGTTTTTTGCCTTCCCCCTTTGGGGGAAGGTGTCAGCGGAGCTGACGGATGAGGGGACCTTGAAGGAACGTATGAGGGTGAACGTGGAGGAAGGAGACGATTATGGCAGTTTCACAGATTTCTGCTGAATTTGATCAAAATATCAAAGAAGTATGGAAGCTTGTGACTTCGCTTGAAAACTACGGGTGGCGGAGCGATCTTGATAATGTGGAGATTGTTGATTACCGGAGATTCGTGGAGTATGCGAAGGGAGGATATGCTACTCACTTTACTACAACGGCGTTTATTCCATATGAACGCTGGGAGTTTGATATGAAAAACAGCAACATGAACGGGCATTGGGTCGGCGTTTTCTCTGAGAAAAACGGCCACACCTGTATTGCGTTTACAGAGCAGGTGACAGCGAGGAAGTTTTTCCTGAATCCGGTTCTGAAGATCTATCTGAGAAAACAACAGAAAAAATATGTGTCTGATCTGAAAGAAGCGTTGAATAAGAAGGGCGAGGATTAAAACATGAAAACGATAGGTTTGATCGGCGGAATGAGTTGGGAAAGCACGATCCCTTACTATAAGGTGATAAATGAATATGTGGGTAAGGAACTCGGCGGATTCCACAGTGCGAAGATCCTGCTGTACAGCGTGGATTTTGCGGAACTTGAGGAAAATATGTCAAAAGGCCAATGGGACAGAAATGCAGCGCTTCTGTCCGATGCGGCGGTCAGACTGGAAAAAGCCGGAGCGGATGTGATACTGATCTGCACGAACACGATGCATAAGCTGTTCTTTGATGTACAGGACAGGGTTTCTGTTCCGCTTATCCACATAGCGCTGGCAACGGCTGATGCGCTTGACAGGGATGGTATCGGAAAAGTTGCCCTGCTCGGGACGAAATATACCATGACAGAGGATTTCTATAAAGAAAGACTTAAGGAACAGGGATTTGAAGTATTGATCCCGGATGAGGCGGATATGCAGATCGTACATGACGTGATTTTCGACGAGCTCTGCCATGGCATCATCAAAGAGGAGTCCAGAAGAGAATATTCAAGGATCATCGCCGCACTTAAGGAAAAAGGTGCTGAAGCTGTCATACTGGGCTGTACGGAGATCGGACTCCTTATCACACCGGAGGACTCCGTTCTTCCGACATACGACACAACGGTGATCCATGCGGAAAGTGCTGCAAGATTCGCGCTTCAGTGAGTCTTCTGCCTCAATAATGTTTCCATTATGCTTAAGTTTTGTTATTATGAATTCATTGGTGACTTCATGACATATACAGAACCGCAGGATCATTGAAAGGTGTAAAAGAATGGATCAATGTGATATGTGCGCATACCTTACGTATGATGAAGAGGATGAGACGTATTACTGCAGCGTGGATATGGATCAGGATGATGTTTCCCGGCTTATGAGCGGGGACAGACGATCCTCCTGCCCGTTTTTCCGGGATGGTGATGAATACAAGGTTGTGAGACACCAGATGTGAGCGAGGATTGTTACAGTGAGGGATAAGAAGATAAAGGATCTGATATTTGACCTGGGAGGCGTTCTTATAGGATTCCGCTGGAAAGAAATGCTTACCCTTGATTTCGGAGTAGAAGAATCACGTGCTGAAGAAATCGGGCACAGGATATTTGAGGATCCGATATGGAACGAATATGACAGGGGAACTGTGGACACGGATGAACTGACAGATCATTACTTCAGTCTTTATCCGGATGACTCGGCGATCATAAAACGCCTGTTTCAGGAAGGCGAGCGTATGGTGATCCGCCGGGACACGTTATGGAAGAAGATAGAGAATCTAAAAGATCAGGGGTTCAGGATCTTTATACTGTCGAATTATTCAAGATTCCTTTTTGAAAAACACTCTAAACCGATCCCGTTTATGGACCGGCTGGACGGTATGGTGGTTTCATATGAAGTCCACATGCTGAAACCGGAGCCCGGGATATATGAGCATATTCTGAAAAAGTATTCCCTTGTTCCCGAAGAATGTATATTTTTTGACGATACACGGGAAAATGTCGATGCCGCCATAAAAATGGGAATTCAGTCGGTACAGGTCTTATCGGAAGAAATGCTTGTAAAGGAACTGGATGATCTCACTTGAAGATCAATGCGCTTCCTTTTATGTTTTTGCTCTCATATACACCGCTGTCCGCCAGTTTATAAAGATCTTCGAAGGAGCGCTTATCGCCTTCCTTAAAGAACACTGCGCCGGCGCTGACACAGATCTCTCTGCCGCCAAGCTCGGCAATATCCATATTTCCGATTTCCTTAAAGACGCGGTCCAGTACCACCTTACCGGCGTCTTCATTATCCAGATTCATAACATATACGGCGTATTCGTCACCGCCCAGACGGAAGATTATATCATCATCCCGGAAGGTATGCTTTAACACATCCGCAATCCCGCGGAGAACCTTATCACCGACATTATGGCCAAAGTCATCATTGATGTCCTTAAATCTGTCAACATCCAGGATGCAGAGCATCCCCGTTTTGTTGTTTGCCATGTAGTCGATCACTTTTCGTTCGCCGCTGCCGCGGTTCAGTATGCCTGTCATGATGTCGGTGCTGGCCAGGATCTCAAGATTCTGCCGCTCCTTTGCCGAAGCCACGACGTCATCTACGTTCTTAAAACCTGCCAGCATGTCGCTGTTGGGGATATTGGCGTTGATGAGAATATAGGTAAACTGATAATAATGAACCTCTCCGTTATCCATAACGCGGTAACTGGAAACATACTCAGGGGTATCCTTGAGCTTACTGTTGATCGTGGCAAGAGATATGGCGTCATACATCCATTCCTGATCCTCGGAATAAACACGGTCTTTCACATATTGTTTATAGAGCACTTCATAGGAATAGACCTTATCCCCGGCACCCTCCATACCTTTTGTGACATAGCCGTCAAGCTTCAGGATCACCACATCTCCCGTCCGGGGATTGATCTTGAAGATATTGTAGTAATCGCGGCTTAGGGTTTCCACGATATCCAGC